>DATJPX010000178.1:0-4740 GCA_035506155.1 Anaerolineales bacterium | reverse complement strand
TAACCCGGAGTTCCAGGTCGTTGCGGATGATGGCAGCTACGGCGTCGGCCTGGCCTCCAGCGGCGGCGGTACGATCAGTGTGGCCGGAACGATGACCTTGAGCGGATCGGTCCCGGACGGAAGCAGTTCGTACTTTAGCGAAAACGCCGGCGTTGGATTGTGGATCGACTCCAACGGGCCGATCGATCTGACTGATATCCAGGCCAGCGGGAACGGCTGGAAGGGCGCCTACATCGGCTACATGGCACCCTGCGGCGACACCGGCGGGATCGACGTTACGATTACCGGTGGCCTCTACCAGGGCAACGACGCGTTCGGCGTCTACGCGGTGGTCGGGCCGGCCGGAACGCTCACCCTCGTGAACGACTCGGGCGCCTTTGCCCCGCTGGGGGGCGGCAACGGCCCATCGGATGCCTCCGATCCGAGCCTGTATGACTTCTATGCGGATACCTCCGTCCAGACCTGCCCGCCGCCCGAGGTTCCCCCCGAACCCGGCAAGGACTACAATATCGTCAATGTCTCCGGGGACGGCAGCGAGTCGATTCCGCTGGATTGCACCCTGTATGCCGGTACGATCCTTGTCCTGCCGGAAGGCGATCGTGCGACCCTGTTCTGCACCGTCGACGGAGAGGCTGCCCTGACCTCCCTTACACAGGATAAGCTTCCTGGTCCATTGCCAAGTGGATTCAACTTCGTGGCTGGGATGACCGTCGGCATAACCAAAGATGGCGTGCCGGTCACCCTCATCAAAGAAGGCGGCTCCATTACCGTTGCGTTCCCGATCCCGGAGGGCAACCCGCATGCCCGCTATTCCATCCTGTACTGGGACCCGACTGCGAAAGACGGTCAGGGTGCCTGGGTGGAAATGCCGCCCTTCGAAAAGCTACCCGATGGGACGCCGATTAGCCATCACCTGCATCCCGGCCTGTCTCCAGACGATATGATGCGCATTCTGAGCGGCGTCCATCAGGAAGGCGGCTTTGTCAAACTTCAAGTCAACTTTACAGGCACCTTTGTCCTGGTAACGAAGTAGTTCCATAAAGTAATTCATGCTACAATATCATGAGGGACGGTCGACAGCCGTCCCTCATGATATTGTATGAGGCAAAAGTATAGGAGGAGTTATTGATGCGTATCCTTTCCCGATATGTCCTCTTCGGCGCACTCCTTTGCACGTTGCTTGCCGGCTGCGGAACGAAGCAGGCAGTCCCGACACCGACGGGAACCCCTGACCCTTGCGCCCCGGCAAACATTGTCGCTGAAGTAAAAAAGGTCAATGATTTGCAACGCCAGTTTGACGACGCCTCCCAGCTGGCTTCGGTGACGCCTTTCGCCCAGCTTCCGGGCGTCGTCCCTTCGATGCAGGATGTCCGCCGGCAGGCCCAGGACCAGACCGTCCCGCCGTGCCTGGCGACGCTCAAGTCCTTGCAGCTTCAGCAAATGAACGCCGTCATTAATACCTTCCTGGCCTTCCTGGCAGGAGGTTCACAAAACCCGAATACCCAGGCGCTCACGCAGGGAATCGCCCAGTCGCGTAACCTGCACGGATTGTATAACCAGGAGTTGGCCCGCTTGATCGGTGCGACTTTCCTCCCGCCCACCGCTGCGCCAGCCGCAGCGACCAATACGCCCGGCGGTCCCACCAGTACGCCCGGGCCGATCCCGTCGAATACGGCCGCCGGGGCGGCATCGGCGACCAGCAAGGGACCCGGACCGGCGACCATCCGCACCCACCCGAACGCGAGCGGCGGGACTCTGGCGATGTTGGATGCCGGCAAGTCGATATCGGCTGTCGGGAAGACTGCGGATGGACTGTGGATCGAGGTGGCAGATCCCTATGGCAATACCGGCTGGGTTACGGTCTCGGAAATCACGCTTGCCAATGGGGATGCGCTGCCGGTCGTGACCCCGGCTCCATAAAGTGCCGAAAATGCGATAGGCGAATAAAAAAAGCTCCCGCAGGTTCCTGCGGGAGCTATGCTTTCACTCCGATGGCTTAGTAACTGCCGTTCGTAAAGCGGTTCGTCCAATTGTTCAAGAAAGAGTTCAATCCGATCCGGAAGACGACCCGGAAAATGACGGCGAGGAACAACCCCACGACGCTCAGGACGATCCCGGCGATGGCCAGGTTGCGGGCGGAAGATTTGATTCCCAGGATGCCCAGGACCAGGCCGACCACCGCCAGGGGCGTGGCGCAGAACAGGGAGATCGACCCGCAGAGGGATAGGATCCCGAGTACGAGAGAGGCAATCCCAAGGCCTCTATTTCCGCCTGTCGCGGCAGGGGCGGGGGTTGCCGGTTGCATTGGATTTGACATAAAGTCTCCTTATAATGGATAAATTTTAGCATTTATATCATATAAACTGAATATTTCAAGGCTGAATTCCGGCTTGCATATCCGGACGGCCCCGCGAACATGTTAGAATTAATATGATGGAGATTTCTGAACACATCCAGGGTATCCTGGATACACTCCCAACCAAACCGGGCTGCTATTTGATGAGGAACGCCGAGGGGACGATCATCTACGTCGGCAAAGCCATCAGCCTGCGTAACCGCGTCCGGTCGTATTTTCACGCTGACGCAAGCCACGATCAGAAGACCCGCCGCCTGGTGCGCGAGATCGCCCACATCGAGTGGATCGTGGTCGGGTCGGAGCTCGAGGCGCTCATCCTCGAGATGAACCTGATCAAGAAACACCGGCCCAAGTTCAACATCCGGCTGAAAGACGACAAGCGTTATCCCTACATCAAAATTCATTGGAACGAGCCCTTTCCTAAGGTGACTGTGACGCGACTGATGGAGGATGACGGCGCCCGGTATTTCGGGCCGTATACTTCGGCCTGGGCCGTCTACCAGACGCTGGATGTGCTGCGGCGCGTCTTCCCATACCTGACCTGCGACCGGGAGATCACCGGCCAGGACAAGCGCGCCTGTCTCTACTACGACATCAAGCTCTGCCTGGCTCCATGCATCGGGGCGGTCGACCAGACCGGTTACCGCCAGATGATTGCCGATTTTCAGGAATTCCTGAGCGGCCACTCCGAGCCGATCATGCAGCGCATGCAGAAGGACATGGAGACCGCTTCGGATGAGATGCGTTTCGAGCGCGCCGCCGCGCTGCGGGACCAACTGAAGGCCATGCATTCGATCGTCGAACGCCAGAAGGTGGTCTTCGCTTCGGACTATAAAGACTCGGACGTAATTGCCATGGCCCGCTCCGATAGCGAGGCCTGCGTGCAGATCTTCTTCATCCGCGGCGGTAAGTTGATTGGGCGCGAATATTTCGTCCTGGAAGGGACGGAGGACGCCGGCGACACCGAGGTGATGTCGCAGTTCGTCACCCAATTCTACACGGAGGCAGCCACGGTGCCCCAGCAGGTCATGCTTCCCAAGGAGATCGAGGAGGCCCAGATCATCGGGCAGTGGCTGCGCTCGCGGAGGGGCGGCCAGAAGGTCGAGATCAGCGTGCCGCGTGGCGGACAATCCCGTGAGCTCGTCAAGATGGCGGCCGAGAACGCCGCCGAGACCCTCCAGGCGCTGCGTACACAGTGGCAGGCGGACGCCCACCGTCAGGAACAGGCCCTGGCCGAGCTCCAATCCGCCCTGCAGCTTCCAGGACCGCCCAACCGGGTCGAGTGCTACGATATTTCCCACACTCAGGGCGTCGCCACTGTTGGCAGCATGGTCGTCTTCAGCCAGGGCGTGCCCGATAAAAAGCTCTACCGCCGATTCAACATCGAGACGGCTGCCGGCGCCCCTGACGATTTTGCCAGCATGGAGGAGGTGCTCACTCGGCGCTTCCGGCGCTGGCAGATCACCCAGGATCCGGCTGCGGATTTCGGGACCGCCCCCGGGACCAAGCCGGATGAGTCCTTTGCCTTTCTCCCGGACCTCTTGATCGTGGATGGCGGCAAAGGTCAACTTTCGCGCGCCGTTTCCGTACTTGAAAAATTCGACCTCTTCGACCAGGTTCCGGTCGTCGGGCTGGCCAAGGAACGTGAGGAGTTGTTCTTCCCGAACAAATCCGATTCGCTCTTGCTGCCGCGCCATTCGCAGGCCCTCTATCTGGTCCAGCGGATCCGCGACGAGGCTCATCGTTTTGCCATTACAGCTCACCGGGCCCGGCGGACCAAGCAGGGCATGGCCTCGGCGCTCGACTCCATCCCTGGAATCGGCCCGGCGAAACGAAAAGCCCTCTTGAAACAATTCGGTTCTGTGGATAAGATTAGAGAAGCAACGGTGGTAGAATTGACCGCCGTGCCGGGAATCAACGAAATGCTGGCTCAGAATATCAAGGCGCATTTGGAATGAAAAAGGTTTGGATCATCGACGACGACGAGGAAATGGTCGGGGCAATCCAGCTCATGCTCCAGCTGCTCGGCTGCGAATCGGAACGATTCTATTCGGCGCGGCCGGCAGCCCAGACCCTAATGCAAGGACAGGCCCCGGATCTCGTCATCCTGGACCTCAACATGCCCGAGGTGAGTGGGATCGACTTCCTCGAATTCGTCCGCCGGCGGGAGGATTGGAAGGACGTGCCGATCATCATCCTTTCCACCGAGGCTGCCGACGTGATGGTGGACCGGGCCATGGACCTGGGCGCGGACGGCTACGTGACCAAGCCCGTCGCCATCAACGAACTGGAAGCCGTCATGCAAAAAGCCTTCGGGGCGCACGGAAAGCAATAATCCAACCAGATAGAGGAAACACGGATCGAGTATGCCGAAGAAAAGCAGC
>DATJPX010000177.1:0-2916 GCA_035506155.1 Anaerolineales bacterium | reverse complement strand
CCCCGGTGATGTGGCCGAAGACCAGGTCCACTGAAGCCGTGTTTTGATAGCCATTGGCAAAGTCGCTGAAAGATCCGGCCGAGTTGGCAGGGTCGGACCAGTACTCGTAGGCCCGCAGGTATTCATGACGGTTGATGGCGTTGTAATATGAAACGAGCACCTGCCAGGGCGAACTACGGTCGTCGATGTAATTCCCAAGCAGCGGATTGGCCCCGGCAGGCATCGCGGTGTTGCTGGGAACCAGGCCAACGGTCGCCGTCGGCAGGCTGAGGGTGGATGTGGCGGCCGGGAGGGTCAGCGTGGGCAGGGCTGTGTTGCTGGGTGCCAGGGTGGTGGCGGCTGGCGGCTGGGTCAGCGTAGCCGCGGGCGTGTTGCTCGGTGCGGCGGTTTCCGTAGCGGCCGGGGGAAGGGTCGCCGTGCTGCTGCCCGGGTGCTCGATCCCAACGTCGAATGTGCCGTTGCAGGCCGGCAGGAACAGGATCACAAGGATGGCAAAAACGATACGAGCTTTCATTGGGTCTCCTGGGAGTCTGGATTTATCCAGTATTTTAGTTGTTCGTTGTTGCAGGGGGATGACGGAGATGTCACGGTTTCGTAACCGGCTGTCCCCGGGCTGCCAGGCCCGGAAACTCAGCCGACCGGCAGGCGCAGGGTGAAGACCGTCCCCTGGCCAAGGCGGCTGCGCAGGCTGACCCCGCCGTGATGCCGTTCGGCGATAGCGCGCACCAGCGCCAGTCCCAGCCCGCTGCCCGGGACGCCGCGCCCTGCTTCGCCGCGATACAGTTCCTCCCAGACATGCGGCTGTTCCTCGACCGGGATGCCCGGACCGGTGTCGGCCACCTCGATGACGATGTCCGTGCCATCCTCGAAGGCGCGCAGCTCGAGCGTATCGCCCGGACGGCTGTATTTGAGGGCGTTTTCCAGCAGGTTGTGGATGGCCAGCACCAGCAGATCGGGGTCGCCCTGGACGTTCGGCAGGGGCCAGGGAGCCTGGGGGATGCTCAGATTCAGGCGGCGTTCGTCCGCGCCGGCCTGCTCCTGAGCCATGCCGAAGGCCTCCCGAAGCAGCGCTGGGACGTCCACCGGTGAATGTTCCACCAGGCGTACTTCCAGTTCGGCCAGCTTGCGCAGGTCCGCAGACAGCCGGCTCAGGCGCAAGGCCTGGGCCTCGACGCTGGCCAGGGCCTCCTGGTGGGCTTCCCGGGAAGGAGAATCGGCCAGGTTGGCCAGGCCGGCCCGAATGGCGGTGAGGGGGTTTTTTAGCTCGTGGTCCAGGCGACGCAGGAAGCGCCGGCGCTCCTCAGCCGCAGACTCGGCGATGCGTTTCCGGGTCCGCTCCGCCCAGGCCAGGAGGACAAAAACGAGCGCGGCCAGCCCGGAAAGCCCCAGGCCGAACAGGAGCGAGAGCGTCCCCAGGTCGGCACGCAGATAGACGATGTGATCGTTGCGCAAGTCGAAGGACAGGAAAAAATAGAGCGCCAGGCCGGAGCCAAGCAGAGCGGGTGCGAGCGCAATGACCCAGCGCCAGGTTTTCACGGACGCGCCTCCACCGTGCCGACGAAGCGATAGCCCTGGCCCGGAATGGTTTCGATATAGCAAGGCTTGGCGGGATCGTCGGCCAGCGCCCGGCGCAGCTCGGCCACGCGCGTATCCACGGCGCGTGTGCCCACCGGATAGTCCCAGCCCCAGACCACGTCCAACAGGCGCTCACGCGAGACGAGTTCGTCGGGGTGGGTCATCATGTATTCGAGCAGCAAGACCGACTTGGGTGTCAGTTCAAGTTCCACTTCGTCCAACCGGACGCGTCGGGAGGTTCGATCGAGGATTAGGCTGCCGCAGGCCAGGCGGGCGGCAGCCGAGAGGGGCGGCCGGCCGGGACGGGCGCGCCGCAACACGGCCCGGATGCGCGCCACCAGTTCATGCGGATCGAAGGGTTTGTTCAGGTAATCGTCCGCGCCCTCCTCGAGGGCCATGGCCCGCTCGCCGGCCTCGCCGACCTGGGTCAGCAGGATCAGCGGAGTCCAGTCGCCGGCCTGGCGGAGGCGACGCAGGACTTCCCGGCCGTCCAGCCGCGGCATCAGGACGTCCAGGACGAGCAGGTCCGGAGGCTGCGTGGCGAGCTTCTCCAGGGCTTCCTCACCGTTGGAAGCGACCGTCACGGAGAAACCCGAGCGGCCCAGGAAGGGAGCCAAGTTGTCGGTGATGGCGCTTTCGTCGTCGACCAGAAGGATGGAAGGTTTGGGGTTCATAAATGGCTGTGCTGCTTTGGCAAGCTGACCGGCCGATCAAGTATCCATTATCGCACCGAATCCGCCCGCGATGCAATTGTACCCATGCCCGCCGGTGGCTGGAAGGTCCGGAAACAAAACCCGCCGGGGTCACCGGCGGCCATTTCCATGAATTGCTAATCGCTAATTGCTAACGGCTGTCTGATCCCCGTACAGCTTGCGGTGTACCGTGCTGAGCGCCCGTACTTGTTCGCCGGCATGGTAGGACGAGCGCACCAACGGAGCGGACTCGACCCACTTGAAGCCGATCGACTTGCCGTAATCCCGCAGCTCCTTGAATTCCTCCAGGGTGTAGTAACGGGCGATCGGCAGGTGTTTCTTGGATGGCTGCAGGTACTGGCCGACGGTCAGAATGTCCACGCCCCAGGAACGCTGGTCGCGCATGACGGCCTTGACTTCCTCGAGTTCCTCGCCCAGGCCGACCATGATGCCAGACTTGGTCAACACCTCCGGATCAAGCTTCTTGGCGCCCGAGAGGATGGCCGCACTCCACTCGTAGTGGTCCTGCGGCTGGACTTGTTTGAACAGCCTGGGCACCGTCTCGACGTTGTGGTTGAGGATCTCCGGGCGGGCGTCCATGACGATCTTGAGCGCTTCCAGCGAGCCCTTGAAATCCGGGATGAGCACC
>DATJPX010000176.1:0-10270 GCA_035506155.1 Anaerolineales bacterium | reverse complement strand
CGCCAGGCGCGTCTGCGTTACACCCTGGCGGCGGGCGGACTGGCCGTCTTCCTCTGCCTGGTCCTGCTCGTTACCGGGCTCCTGGAGATGTTCTACTACATCCCGACCCCCGACCAGGCGGCCGCCTCGATCCAGACGTTGAGCTTCCTGGTTCCTTACGGCGGGCTGGTGCGCAACCTGCACTACTGGGCGGCCCAATTCCTCGTGGTCGTGACGGTCGTCCACCTTCTGCGGGTGGTCTTCACCGGCGCCTACGCCGCCCCGCGGCGCTTCAATTACCTGCTCGGGATAGGGCTACTGGTCTTCGCCATCCTGCTGGATTTCACCGGATACGTCCTGCGCTGGGACGAGGGCGTGCGCTGGGCGCTGGTCGCCGGGACCAACCTGGCCAAGTCCATCCCGCTGGCAGGGAACGCGCTGTACGCCATGCTGGTGGGAGGCTCCGAGCCCGGACCCGCCACCCTGATCCGCTTCTACGCCTGGCATATCTTCGGCCTGACCCTGCTGGCCGGAACCCTGCTGGTCTGGCACCTCTTCCGCATCCGCCGGGACGGGGGCATCGCAGTCCCGCCGCCGGCCAAGCGGGAGACCCAGGAACGGATCACCCGCTACGAACTGGTCCGGAGGGAGGTCGCAGCGATGCTGCTGGCCTCCGTGGCCTTGCTGATCCTGTCGGCCTTTGCCCCGGCGCCCCTGGCGGAGCCCATCACGGCGACCGCCTCGCTCTCCGGGACGGCCCGGGCGCCCTGGTTCTTCCTATGGGTCCAGGAGCTGCTCAAGCTGGGCAGCCCCTTCCTGTGGGGCGTGGTCGTCCCGCTGGCCGTCCTGACCGCCGTCAGCCTGATCCCGTATGCCTTCCCGAAACCTGTCGAGGCGGAACTGGGCCGCTGGTTCCCGAAAGGCAACCGCCTGGCCCAGATCTGCATTGCCGCGCTTGGGCTTGCCATTCTCCTCCTGACCGTCCTGGCTTTGGTTCCTGCCCAATGAGGTTCTCCTTCGTGCCCCTCTCCATCGAATGTGTTTAGCCTCTGACCGATGCGCCGACTGATCGTGATCGCTTCCGCTCTCCTGCTCCTGACCTTGCTGGGAATTGCCTGGCAGGAGGCGCACCGCGTCAAGCCGGTGGCCCTCACCCCGACCCTGACAGGCAAGGTGGAATACTGCCTGTCCTGCCACGGCGACCTGGCCCAGATCAGCAAATCCCACCCGGTGCAGACCTTTGGCTGCGTGATCTGCCACGGCGGCGAGCCCCTCGCCCTGGACAAGAACCTGGCCCACAGCACCCTGCGGGGCGGCGCCAACCCGTCCGATTTTTCGGTCGTCCAGGCCTCCTGCGGCGGGTCGAACTGCCACAGCGGCACGCCCGAATCGTACAGCGACCACATCCAGCGCGCCACCACCAGCATCCAGGCTACCTATGCCGGGGCGATTGCCGTCATGCGTTATGCCTACGGCGCCCAATCCGGCAAAGGCGCCCTGTTCGGCGTGAACGCCGTCCAGGACAGCGCCAGCACCAGCGGGATCACCAGCCTGGGGGCTTTCGATCCGGCCGCGGAGACGAATCCTCAGCTCCAGCTGTTCGGGCAGAACTGCCTGACCTGCCACCTGTCCGCCCAGCCGATGCAGAACGGCGGGCGGTACGACCATTTCACCGGCTGCGCGGCCTGCCACACACCCACCCAGTCGACCGACCTGACCAGCGTGAACACCAGGACTGCCACGAGCGTTCACGAACTGACCACTGCCATCTCCTACACCCAGTGTGACACCTGCCACAACCGCGGCAATTACGACCTGCGGACGATGACCTTCATCCCTCGCACCGACCAGCCGACCGACCGCCTGCACGATTATTACCAGCCGATCGGCCAGTTCACGACCTGCGAGGTCGCCCTGGACTGCATCGACTGCCACACCCGCACCGAGGCGATGGGGGACGGCAGCCTGTACGGCAGCAAATACGACATCCAGTATATCCAGTGCCAGACCTGTCACGGCACCCTGACCCAGCTCCCCCAGACCAAGACCCTGACCGATCCGAACGACCTGGCCTTCCGCCTGGCCGGGCTCAACCCGGTGGTGAACCTCCAGCTGGGCGACACCATCCTGGTCACCTCCAAGGGCGAGCCGCTCTGGAATACGAAGGTATTGCCGGATGGAACCTACGAACTCGTCGGGAAGGCCACCGGCCAGGTCTTCAAATTCAAACCGGTCATGGGCTCGGGCTGCCAGCAGGATCCCAACGACCAGAGCTCGGCCTCCTGCCACAAGTGCCACTCGGTCCAGCGATGAGCGAATCGAAGCTTTCCCGCCGGGATTTCCTCAAGCTTGTCCGCACCGCCCTCCTGACGGCCAGCGGCGTGATTGGATTGGGCGGGTTGCTGCGCTTCCTCAGCTACCAATCCCAGCCGGCCGCGCCGGATGAGTTCGACCTGGGCCTGGCCTCGGACTACGCCCCGGGTTCACGGACCGTCCTCCCGCAAGTTCCCGCCCTCCTGGTCCGGTCCGAGACGGGCTTCACCGCCATCAGCCTGGTCTGCACCCACCTTGGCTGCACGGTCGAATCCGGCCCGGACGGGTTCGCCTGCCCCTGCCACGGCTCACGGTTCGACGCGAAAGGCAATGTGATCCGCGGCCCGGCCGCCAAGCCGCTGGCCCAACTGCGGGTCCAGGCGACTCCCGATGGCAGGCTGCATCTGTTCGTGCACTAGACCCAGCGTGCAGGCTTCCAGCCGTGCATCGACCATCCGTCCCCATTCAGGAATAGCCCCCATGGATCTCTCCGAACTCCTTAAACTCTCCTCCGCCCGCCACGACCATCTTTGCCCGCGCCAGGTGCTGGGCGTGCGCATGGGGCTGGCCGGGCTGGACGCGATCGGCCTGGAAGCGCCCATGCCGCACAAGGCCGCCCTGGTGTTCGTCGAAACGGACGGCTGTTTCGCGGATGGGATCGAGGCAGCCACGGGCGCCGCGGTCGGGCACCGCACGCTCAAGGTGTTCGATACCGGCAAGATTGCCGCCGTATTCGCCAACGTGAAATCGGGAAAGACCGTCCGCCTGGCGCCCCGCCTGGACGTGCGCCGGCGCGCACCCGCCTATGCCCCCGGGATCAAACAGAAATATTACGCCCAGCTCAAAGGCTACCAGGTCATGCCGGTCGACGAATTGTTCTCGATCGAAGAGGTCTGCCTGGAACCGGACATCCCGACGGTCCTGAGCCGTCCGGGCCTGCGGGTGAAGTGTGCGGTGTGCGGGGAGGAGATCGTCAATGAACGCCAGCAGCTCGTGGACGGGAAACCCGTCTGCCGGAGCTGCGCGGGGGACCGGTATTACCGGGCGAAGTAACTCAACCGGAAAATTCCTTCATATCCTGGGCGTCGGGGACAAGACGGAGCGGGATTTATTCCTCCCGGGCGCGCTCTTCCGCCTGGTGGAATTCGTCGGGGGTGTTGAGGTTCCAAAACGCCAGGCCTGACGGGTCGATCCGGGAGACCGTCTCGGGGAGGATGATCTCGGCGTTCATTTCGGCCAGCCAGCTGCTCAACTTCAATTTTCCACTTTCGAGCGCCCGTTCCACGACCGGCAGGCAAGTCTCGCGCCGGTAGACGGCGTGGAGCGGCTCCAGCCCGTCCGGAGTGGAGGGGATGACCGCATCCGCCCCGGTCTTGGCCAGCAGGTCGCGTTCGTATTCGAACAGGGCCGGGCTGGCGAACGGCATGTCACAGGCCGCCGCGGCAACGAGCGGGTGCTTTGCGGCACTCAGGCAGGTGTACAGCCCGCCCAGCGGACCGTCGCCGGGATGCAGGTCCGGGAAGGCGGGCAGGCCGAGGAAGGCGTACTCCTGCGGGCGGTTGGTCGAGAGCAGGACCTCCTCCGCCAGCGGGGAGAGCCGTTCGATGACCCGCAGAATGAGCGGGCGGCCCAGGAAGGACAACAGGGCCTTATCCTGTCCCATGCGGCTGGAATTTCCCCCCGACAGGAGCGCCAGCGTCAGGCGGATCGAATCCGCCCAGGGATTCGCCTTTGCGTAATGTTCCATCCTCCTTCGATCCGGGTAGGCGCTCATTGCGGCGTAATCTCCACGACATAGGAATCCATTTATTCGACCTCCCGCGGATTTGGGCCAGCCAGAAAATCCTGTTCCTAGGTCTTCAGCAATTTCAGGAAGATCTGGGTGTATTCCGGGTCGAAGTGCCGTCCCGCTTCCGCCTCGAGGTATTCTTTCACCTTCCGGGCTTCCCAGCCAGGGCGATAGGGCCGGTCAGAATTGAGGGCATCCCAGACATCCACCAGCGCAAACAGGCGGGCAGAGGCCGGGATCCCGCCCCTGGACAGCCCATCGGGATAACCGCTGCCGTCCCATTTTTCGTGGTGGTGGTGGGGGATCTCGATGGCCTGGTTAAGGTAGGCGATGGGGCTGAGCAGGTCGTAGGCGTAGACGGGGTGCTTGCGCATGACGCTCCATTCATCGGGGGTCAGGCTCCCGGGCTTGAGTAGGATCGAATCCGGGACGCCCATCTTGCCGATGTCATGAAGCAGGGCACCCCGCCGGACCTGACTGACCTCCTTGTCATTCATGCCCAGGCGATAGGCCAGCTTGACGGCCAGGTCGGTGACCCGCTGGGTGTGGCCTTCGGTCTCGCGATCGCGCAGGTCCAGCGCCCTCGACCAGCCTTCGATGGTCTTGTCGTAGGCCGCCATCAGGTCGTCGTTGGATCGCTGGAGGTTCTCGAACAACTCGGTGTTGTCGATGGCAATGGCGGCCTGGCGGGCCAGGGTGGTGAAGAAGTCCAGCCATTCCTGGTCGGGATTCAGGGCGGTCCGGTTGAAGACTTCCAGGACGCCCTTGACCTTTCCCTTGGCGAGAAGAGGAACTGCGTGGAAGGAGACGAATCCCTCGCCGGCGATCTGCTCCACCTGGGTGCGCGGGCGGTGTGAGTCGGGGAGATTGGGGATGCTTACCAGGCGGCGCTCGGAGGCAGCCTGGCCGGCGTAATCCTCCCCCAGGCGCAGCTTCAGGCGGGTGATGCCGTCGCTTCGGAACCCCCGGCCGGTCACGTACTCGAGGGTGTTCAGGATCGGGTCGAGGACCAGCACCACGGCTGCGTCGACCTGCAGTTGGGATGTGACCCGTTCGAGGAAGACGTTCAGGGTCACCCGCAAATCCAGGCTGGAAATGATCGCCATGTCGATGGCGCTCAGCGACGCCAGGTGCTGGTTCTGGCGCTCGATCTTCTCCATGGAACGCCGGCGGTCGGTGACATCGTGCAGGATGATCTGGATGGCCTCGCCGTTCGAGTCGACGAATGGGGCGACGACTGTTTCCACCAGCAGGATCTTGCCGTCGAGGCGCAGGATTTTTCCTTCGTTCAGAGGGATGGCGATGTGGTCCGCAAGCACATGTTGGAGGTTTTCCCTCAAGTGCGGATGGTCGTCGGGATGGAACAGGTCGAAAGGCGTTTTCCCCAGGACTTGTTCCGGGTTTCCGGCTCCGAGCAGGACCAAACCGGCCGGGTTGATGAAGTCGATCTGCCCATCGCGGCTGATGAAGATCGCTTCGGGAGAGAGCTCCACCAGGTAGTGATACCTTTCCTCGCTGTGATGCAGGGCGATCTCGGCCTGTTTCCGCAGGGTCGGGTCGTTCTTCAGCAGGAGATAGATGACCAGCGCACTTGCCAGGACAAAAAACCAGCCCTTGATCGTTTGGATCTCGGTCAGCAGGTTCGGTTCACGGACGATCAGGGCGAGCAGGCGGTCGGAGAAGAGGATCCAGGCGCCTCCAAAAACTGCGTAGATTAGTGCGATCCTCAGGTGGACAGGAATGCGAAGATGCTTCATGGAAAGGACTCCTATCTACTCGAACGCCGAACCTCGTCAATGATTATATTCCTCTTTCCAAGTTCATCCCTTGATCACGGCCAGCGGCTTCAGCTCGACGACGGTCCTGACCAGGTCTCTCTGGTTTTCCATGACGACGTCGATGTCCTTGTAGGCTCCGGGGGCCTCGTCCAGGTCCTGGACGGTGCGCAGTCCGTGGACGATGCCGCTCATTTTGGCCTGCTCCTGTTGGAGGTCCAGGGTCCGTTCGGCCTCCTTCCTGCCCATGCGGCGGCCGGCGCCGTGCGAGCAGGATTCGAAGCTTTCCGGGTTGCCCAGGCCCTCGACGATGTAGCTTTTGGTCCCCATCGAGCCCGGGATGATCCCGCGCAGGCCCAGGCTGGCCTTGGTGGCGCCCTTGCGGTGAACCAGGACATCCTGGCCGAAATGGCTTTCCAGGGCGGCGTAGTTGTGATGGATGTTGACCTCGTCCAGCCGGGCCGCTCCGGACGATTTCCGGAGGATCTCCAGCATGCGGTCCATCATCAGGGCGCGGTTGGCGTAGGCAAAATCGAGGCAGTAATTCATGGCCGCGAAGTACTCCCGCCCTTCGGTCGAATCCATGGGCAGGAAGGCCAGGTCCCGGTCGGGGATGTCCGCATCCCTGCGCTCGCACAGCGCCTTGGCCTTTTTATGATATTCGCTGGCGGCCTTCAGGCCGAAATTGCGCGAGCCGGAGTGGATCATGATCCAGATGTGCCCGTCGCTGCCTTTCTGGATCTCGATGAAATGGTTGCCCCCACCGAGCGTTCCGAGCTGGCGGCGGGCCGAGAACAGCTCCTGCTGGATGATGGGGATGTCGGGCGCCTGGTCGAACCCGGACCAGGTTTGGGCTTCCTTGTGGTGGTTGAACCCGACCGGGATGAGCTGGCGGGCTTCGCTCAGGATGCCCTTGAGGGTGGGAATGTCGATCTCCTGCAGGGAAGTCCTGGCCGCCGACATCCCGCAGCCGATGTCCACCCCGACGGCGTTGGGCACGATCATTTCCCGGGTGGCCAGCACGCCGCCGATGGGCATGCCGAAACCCTGGTGCGAATCGGGCATGACGGCGATCCAGCGGAAGGCGAACCAAAGATTTGCCAGGTTACGCGCCTGCTGCAATGCGCCGGATTCGATGTCGTCCAGCCAAAGTTTGATCGGCAGTTTTTCAGTCTGGATGATCTGCATGTCTCAATTCCGGGAAAACAGCGGATGAAAGAAATCGGCAGAAGCGGTATTTCGCCTGCCGTTCGAATCATATCACATTGCCAAGGCGAGTGACGGTGGGGAGATTCAGGCGAGGCGCGCCGGGATGTCTGCCTGCAAGGCGATCTCGAGAGTGTTGCCCGGCAGGAAATTGGAGGCCAGGTATTCCAATGCCTGGCCCCGATCCTTGCCCCCCGACTCGGACGAGAGGAGCTGCTCACAGAACAGTGCCAGGTCTGTGATGATCCGCTCGTAGCGGTAATAGGCCAGGCCGTGCGAGTCGACCGGCCCCGGTCCGTAGCCGCGGTAGAAGGGAGCCGTTTCCGCGGCGGGGCTTCGCCACCCACCCAGTTGGCCGCCGCTGATGTACATCAGGTCCCGTTCCCGGGGCGCCAGGATCGGATCGTCCCAATCGACGATGAAAAGGGAGCCGCGGGCATCGATCAGCAGGTTGCCGGCGTGCAGGTCCGAATGGCAGAGGACGAATTCCGGAGCGGCAGCCCGGAATGCCTGCAGGCTCCCTTCCGCCCGCTGGAGGAGGTCGAGGATGACCTCCCGCCTGTCCTTCAGCAGTGCGGCCGCTTCCCTGGCGACGGGTTCCTCCCAGCAGCCGGTCTCGATCCGTTCCAGCCAGGCTTTCAGGCCCGCCCGGTACATCGGGGAGTAATCCTCCCGGCGGATGTGTACGAGGAGTTCTGCGGGAAGCCGGGTCGCATGCAGTCGATGGAGGAATTCCCCAAGCTCTTCCAACTGGCCATCCGACAGGGCGAGCTGGTAGCCGTCCCGGCCCTCGACGAAGGGGTAGAGGATCGATCGATACGCTTCGAGGTTCCCCCAGGGCAGGCCGTTCCGGGCTGGCAGCGGCGGGATGACCTGGCGGAGTCCCTGGCTGCCGAGAAAGACCGCCAGGCGGACGGACGTCTCGTCGAATCTGCCGCTGCGCAATTTCAGGAAACGGGCTGTCCCGTCTCCGGCGACCACCCGGTAGACAGCCGTATTCTGATCGGCCCCGAGCGGGAGGAAGTCGACCCGGGCCGCCTGCAGGCTGTATTCCTCCCGCAGGCAGGCGATGATTCTTGCTTCATCCAAATTGGGTTTTTCGAGCATGGCCCGGGCGGTTACCAGTCCCCGGCGTACTCGAGGCGGTAGGGTTCGGTGACCTGTAGGATGCGACTGCGGCGCAGCTCGACGAGCTGGCGGGTGTGCAGGTTGTCATGGGCGACCCAGGCGGCGAGCATGTCCCCGGCCTTCATGACAGTCCCGAAGGGCGTAGAGGCGGAGCTTTCCCAGTCCGGGGAGGTCAGGCCCTCCAGCCAGGCCAGGGATTTCTGGCGCTCGCTTTTCCAATCGGCCAGCGTCGCGGCTAGGTCGCGCTGGTTGTACTTCCGCTCCGTCACCCATTCCTGTGGGTGGATGGGCGGCCAGGCTTCCCCGGGTCGGTGCAGGAGGATGTCCAGGCGGACCCGGAAGTCCTCGCGTTCCTCATCGTAGAGGTGGCAGACCACCTCGAGGAACGACCAGGTCCCCGGGTCGGGTTTGTGCTGCGCTTCGGCCTGGCTGACCCCGGCCAGCAAGCTCGTGAGGATGGCCGGGCCGTTGGCCAGGTCCTGGTAGAGAGTTTCGAATTCCATGTGACCTCCGCTCGATCGGCCGGGCGCGCCCGGCCGCTGCAATGAAACCCCGCCGCCGGTTCCGGCGGCGAGCAGTTGGGCGTACGCTGGAAGACGGCTACAGGCGGATGACGAACCCGCAGAATTCGCAGGTGATGCTGTCCTGGCCGCGCAGGACGGGTTTGGTGATGTTCCCGCCGCAGGAGGGGCACTGGGCCGGGGCGGCCTTGACCTTGTCCACGGCGGCCTGGTCGAGGGCCACGGCCCGCCCGGCGTCGAAGTCCTTGGTCCTGGCCCGGTTGATCAGGGCCTGCCAGGCGGCCATATCCTGCCAGATGTGGAAGTGGGCCAGCTCGAACGGGGCCCCGCTGCCGAAGTGCACCTCGATGTGGTCCTCGTTCTTGAGCAATCCCTGCTTGGAGGTGTCGACTTTTTCGGCCAGCGAGACGGGCGTCTCGACCTGGAGTTTCTGGACCTTCTGCTTCTCGGTGGCGATGCCCAGGACTTTCTTGGTGGCCACTTCCTCCTTCTGCTCGAAGAGCAGGCGCTGGTCGGTCAGGTAGAGCACCCCTTCCGGGTCGTCCTTCTGTTCCTTGCCGGACTTGCACCAGACGGCCTTGACCGCCGCGATCCCGGCCTCGGTGGGCATGAGCTGGAAGGAAGCCTCGGCGAGCTGCTTGAGCAGGTAGTCGACATCGTCCAGGTGACGGACGACGGCCGCGACCTGGGCCTGGAACTGGCTGTACATCCCTTGGATGGCCTTCTCGGCCGCCGAAACGTCGCCTTCCAGGCTGACTGCGGAGGATTGGAGAGTGTGCAGCAGGCTCTGGGCCGCGCCGGGATTGTTGGCGAGGCCGGCCAGGTGAGGCAGTTGCAGCTCGATCGGCCGCAGGGCGTTCTGCATGTTCGTGGACTGGGTATTGATCTGCATCTGGATGTTCGGATAGAGGGCCGCCCACGAATCGGCCAGGGACTTGGCCGTGCCTTCCAGGTCCTTCTCGAAGACGTAGCCGCGCGTCCGCAGGCCGGCGAGGCGCTGGGACATGCCTGTCGCCGTGGTTTGCAGGTCCCCGACGGCGTTGCGGATATCGGTCAGGCGGACGTGCTCCTGCAGGTCGTTGACCCGGGACTGAAGGGAACTGGTTTCGCTGGCAATTTCCTGGGCGGAATTGGGAGTGGTCATGATTTCCTCCTGGAATGAGTTAATTCGGATAATTCTTGACTTATTATGGCATACTTGTCCTCGAACTGCAATAAGAATTGAAGGGGATGCACTGGTCTGCGGGCGCTCCCGCCGCGTCTTTTTCGATTTGGTTGGCATGAACCGGTGACTGTCGGATTGAAAAGCCCGCCGGCCATTCACATGGTAAAATCAGGCGGATTTAACCTTGCAGGAGTATCTTGATTATGAAGATTGCCGTTGCCTGCGATCATGCAGGCTTCTTGTTGAAAGAGACCATCCTCGAGCGCGTCCGGGCGGCCGGGCATACCCCGGTTGACCTGGGCACGGACAGCACCCAGCCCGTCGATTATCCCGATTATGCAGAAAAGCTGGGCGAGGCGATCTTGTCCGGCCGGGCGGAGCGGGGCATCTTGCT
>DATJPX010000175.1:0-8430 GCA_035506155.1 Anaerolineales bacterium | reverse complement strand
TGCCGCGGATTACCTCGACCTCGGCTCGGCGAACCTGGCCCTGCGCCTCGGCCAGCCAACGGATTTGACCACCCCGGCCTACCAGATCGCCACGGAGGACATCCTGGTGATCCTCAACCGGCAGAACCCGCTCGACAAGCTGACGTCCGACCAGGTCCGCGGGTTGTTCAGCGGGCAGGTTCGCAACTGGAAGGATCTAGGGGGGGCAAGCGCGCCGGTCGCCGTCTGGGTATTTTCATCCGATGAGGACATCCAGCAACTGTTCGATCAGGCCGCCCTGGGCGGCGCGCCGGTCAGCTCGGAAGCCATGCTGGCGGCGACCCCGGACCAGATGGCCCAGGCCGTCGCCGCGGATGAAAACACCGTCGGGCTTTTGCCGCGCCATTGGAGGGCCGGGAACCTATCGGACGCCTACACGGTCGCGACCGTCCCTGTCCTTGCCCTGGTGCCATCCGCGCCACAGGGGGCCTTGGCGGGAATCCTGGCCTGCCTGCAGAAATGAGACCCGATGCCCGAGATCATTATTTTTGTGGTCGGCTCCGCCCTGATCCTGTGGATTTCCATCCCTTCGTTGAGACGACCCGGTTCGCACGGGTTCTACCGCTTCTTCGCCTGGGAGATCATCCTGGGTCTCTTCGTCACCAATCTGCGGGTCTGGTTCGTCCATGCCTTCGCCTGGTACCAAATCATTTCCTGGGTCTTGTTGATCGCCTCCCTCGTCCCGATCATCTCCGGCGTTATCCTGCTGCGCACTGTCGGCAAGCCGACCGATGAGCTCGAAGCGACGACCCATCTGGTGACGGTCGGAATTTATCGTTTCATCCGCCATCCGCTGTACGCCTCGCTGCTGTCCCTGGCCTGGGGGATTTTCTTCAAGTCGCCGAGCCTCCCGGGCGGATGCATGGTGGTCGTGGCGACGGCCTTCCTGTATGCCACTGCCCGGGCGGACGAAGCCGAATGCTTGGTCAAATTCGGAGAGGCATATGAGCGGTACAGCCAGAGAACGCGGCGCTTTATCCCCTGGATCTTCTGAACTCCTCCCGGTGGGAAGGGGAGCGACGGGAAAACCTATCAATCGATTTTCAAAACGGTGGAGAATGCTATAATGATCTGGACAAGGTGGCAATCCGGATCGGCTACAATCGAATAGTTGTGTGCACAAGAAGGAGGGATCGGATATGAGTAAAAATGTGCTGTTGGTCGCCGTCTTCATCACGCCAGGGGTCTCGCATGATGGGGGCGGCATAATGATTCTCCCCGGAGGAGGCGTCGTTCGAGTCCCGCCGCGCGGGCCGGATATCGTGGCCCGCATCCATGCCATCGCCCATTTGATGGCCCATGGGATCGCTGCCAGGAGCAGCACAAGACTCATCGAAGCCACCCGCACCGAGTTGGTCGACAGGCCATTAATTCAACAAATTGGGACCGTGGCCGGTCTCGGTGCGAATGAATATGCTGTTATGTGGGTCTCCCCTGGAGTGACCGTCGACGGAGGCGGCTTTGGGATCACACCGGATGGCCACATCGTCCCAATTCCGCCCTGGAATCCGATGCTGTTAGCCAAGCTCGAGCTTACGGGCGAGATCACGGCGAAAATAGCTTCCTACAAGAATCCCGGGGCCCTGGCAGACTTTGGGAACTTTGCTGCCAAGGCTATCGCCGGCGATCTCAACGAGGTCATTAGCAAGGTCATGATTTGATCCAGGAAGGCTTGCCACCTTGTCAACTGGTCTGACCGGAAGGAATTCCGGCCAAATCTCGACTCCTCGTCCGACCCACTATAAAGGCGGCCGGCGATCGTGCCATTCGGTCGCCTGCTCGAAGGCCAGGCCGGCTTGCAGGACCCTGGCTTCCCCCCAATGTTTGCTGACAAGCTGTAACCCGACCGGCAGCCCTGCGCCGGTAAACCCGCCAGGGACCGACAGGGCTGGCAGGCCGGTCAGGTTGAACGGGGAAGTGAAGCGGGTCAACAGATTGGCTGCCTCGACCGGGTCCGTACCTTCGATGGGAAGCGCCGGAGCAGGCGTCGTCGGCAACAGCAGCAGATCGTACTCCGCGAAGAAGAGTTCGAAACGGCGGCGCGCCTCGGATTGCGTCCGGCGCGCCAGGGCATACTCCGTGGAAGTCACGGCTGCCCCGGCCTGCAACCGCTCGCGCACATCCCGGCCGAACCAATCCGGGTGCTCCATCAAGCGTTCCCGGTGAAAGGCGGCGGCATCGGCCGTCGTCGTCCGGCCGTTGGCGACCGTCAGGGGTTGGAGCCAATCCAGGTTCACCGTTTCGATCCTTGCGCCAAGGGATTCGAATACGCGCCCGGCCGCCCGGAACGCCTCGAACACTTCCGCATCCGATGTCCCGATGAATTCCCCGCCCGCCAGGGCGATCCGCCAACTGGCCACGCCATCGTCGAGGTGGGCAAGGTAATCTTCCACCGGGGCGGCCAGGCTGGTGGGATCGTCCGGGTCGTATCCGGCCAGGACCGACAGGAGCAGTGCGGCGTCCCGGACGGCGCGCGCCAGCGGCCCCACATGGTCCAGGTTCCAGGAGAGGGGCACGACGCCGCGCGTGCTGACCCGCCCGTAGGTCGGTTTCAGCCCGACCACGCCGCACAGCGAAGCCGGGATGCGGATCGAGCCGCCGGTATCGGTGCCGAGGGCCGCCAGGCTCATCCCGCTCGCCACGGCCGCCGCCGAGCCGCTCGAGGAGCCGCCGGTAATGCGGGTCTCGTCCCAGGGATTTTTGACCGCCCCAAAGTGCGGGTTGACCCCGGTCACGCCCAGGGCGATCTCATGTGTGTTCGTCTTGCCGAGCAACACCGCGCCGGCGGATTTGAGCCGTGCCACGACCAGGGCATCGTTGACGGCGGGGCGCTCGCCGAAAAACTTCGAGCCGGCCGTCGTGGGGACGCCGGCCACATCGATCAAATCCTTGATCGCCAGCGGTAGTCCCAGGAGTGGGAATGCTTTTACATCGGGTGGGTCTTTTGCCAGGAGTATGTCGGCCTGCATGGCAGCAGGTACGGCCTGCTCGAGCATGGGAGTGATAAAGGCATTGATCGCCGGGTTCAGGCTCTGGATCCGGCGGAAACAGGCCTCCGTCAACTCGAGACAGCTGAAATCATGGCGCAGGAGCGCCTGGCAGGCAGTGAAAAGGGTCAGGGTGGATGGATCCGGAAGCATGCCCCCCATTATAAACGGGAAGGGACATGCCCCGATCAGGCCAGGTTAGAACAGCCCCAGGACTTTACCAGTTTCCAGGTCCAGGTCCACGTCGTAGAAGGCCGGGCGGGTGGGCAGGCCGGGCATGGTGCTCATCTTCCCGACCAGCGGATAGAGGAAACCCGCCCCGACCGAGGCGCGCACGTCCCGGATGGGGATGCGGAAACCGCTCGGGGCGCCCTTGATGGCCGGGTCGTGGCTGAAGGACAAGTGCGTCTTGGCCATGCAGAGCGGCAGCTTGTCGAAGCCCAGGCGGGAGTAGATGGCGATCTTCGCCTCGGCCTCGGGCTCGTAGTCCACTCCATCCGCTCCGTAGACCTCGCGGCAAACCGTCTCGATCTTATCCTTGATCGACATTTCCAGAGGGTAAAGGAACTTGAACTTGCTCGGCTGTTCGGCCGCCTTGACCACTGCCTCCGCCAGGGCCCTGGCGCCCGTCCCGCCGTCCATCCAGTGGGTGCAGACGACCGCCTCCATGGCGCCCATCTTGAGAGCGGCCTGGCGGATGGTTTCGACCTCCGCCGGCGTGTCGGTGGCGAAGGAATTGATCGCCACGACCACGTTCACGCCAAACTTGCGGGCGTTGCAGATGTGTCGTTCCAGGTTGGGCAATCCCTTCCGGAGCAGTTCGATATTCTCTTCGGTATATTCGGGTGCAAGCGGCTTGCCGGCCACCACCTTCGGGCCGCCGCCGTGCATCTTGAGGGCCCGGACGGTGGCGACCATCACCACCACCTGGGGGACCAGGCCGGAATAACGGCACTTTATGTCGAAGAACTTCTCCATGCCAATGTCGGCGCCGAAGCCGGATTCGGTCACGACGTAATCGGCCAGTTTGAGAGCGATCCGGTCGGCCAGGATCGAGGATTGTCCGTGGGCGATGTTGGCGAAGGGCCCGGCATGGACGAAAACCGGCGTCCCTTCGAGGGTCTGCATCAGGTTGGGTTTGATGGCATCCTTCATCAGGACCATCAGGGCGCCGGCCGCGCCGATGTCCTCGGCGGTGACTGCGCAGCCCTGGCGGTCGGTCCCGATGACCATGCGCCCCAGGCGCTCGCGCATGTCCTCCAGGCCGGTGGTCAGGGCCAGGATGGCCATGATCTCGCTGGCCACGGTGATATCGAATCCGGTCCGGCGGGACCTGCCCTTCTCTTCGGCGCCCAGGCCCACCTCGATCTCCCGCAGGAAGCGGTCGTTGGTGTCCAGCACCCGCCGCCAGGTGAGCGAAGCCGGATCGATGTCCAGGCGGGCGAAGCGGGAGCGCTCCTGGGGGGTTAATTCGTTCGGGTCGCTCTTGTCGATCCCCAGCTTCTGCAGCCGCTTCAGCATGGAGGGCGGGAAGAAACGCCGGCCCTGCTTGTCCGCCGGGCAGAGGGCGTTGAAGAGTTTCTCATCGTCCTGTTCGGACTCATGGAACATGCGGGCGTCGATGGCCGCGGCCAGCAGGTTGTTGGCCGCCGTGATGGCGTGGATGTCGCCGGTCAGGTGCAGGTTGAAATCCTCCATCGGGATGACCTGCGAGTACCCGCCGCCGGCCGCCCCGCCCTTGATCCCGAAAGTCGGACCCTGGGAGGGCTGGCGGATGCAGGTGAAGACCCGTTTGCCCAGCTCCACGCCCAGGGCCTGGCTCAGGCCGACGGTGGTGGTCGTCTTGCCCTCGCCGAGCGGCGTGGGCGTGATGGCGGTCACATCGATGTACTTGCCATCCGGACGGTCCTTCAGGCGCTCGAGGATTTCCAGCCTGACCTTGGCCTTGTGCGGGCCGTAAAATTCGAGCTCCCCGGCCAGGATGCCGGCTTCCTCGGCCACCTGCAGGATGGGCTTCGGGCAGGCTTCCTGGGCAATGTCGATATCCGCCGGGACCGGGCGGCGCAGCTTCAACGGCGTGGCAACGAATGGACGCGTCATGATCTCTCCTGTGATTAATTTCACGGGCAATTGTCTAACAACTTGGAATTTTCCACAAGAGCAAATCGTCTACGGTTTTGTATGTTGGTTGTCATACAATGAGATTTCCTAATTCTTTGGGCCAGACCCCCGGAGAAACGCTTTTCCTTTAGAATCGAAGGGTCGATAAAATTTGGAGCCAGCCATGGAAAATACGAAAGACAATCCGGTCTACGCCTACGAATTCACCATCCCGGAGAGCGCCCTGGACGGGAACGGCCACGTCAACAATGTCAATTACGTCCAGTGGATGCAGGAGGCGGCCGTACAGCATTACGGCTTCCTGGGCGGGATCGAGCTGACCCAGGCGCTGGGAGCCACCTGGGTGGTCCGTTCGCACAAGATCGAATACCTGCGCCCGGCTTTCGCCGGCGAGCAGGTCGAGGTCCGCACCTGGGTGGTGGACGTCCGGCGGGTCCGTTCGCTCAGGCGTTACCGCTTCACCCGCGTCTCGGATGGCAAGCTATTGGTTAAAGGAGAAACCGATTGGGTCTTCGTCGACGCCCATACGGGCGCGCCGCGGGCCGTCCCGGAGGAGATCCTGCGGATCTTCCCGCTCCTGCCGGAGGATGGGGAAAACTAGCGGTTATTCCGTCCCGCGGATGAACTCTTCGGCCTTTTCCACCAGCTCGCGCGAGCCGACGAAGAAAGGCGTCCGCTGGTGGAGCGCCTCGGGCTGGATATCCAGGATGTTCCGGGTTCCGTCCGAGCCGTAGCCGCCGGCCTGTTCCGCCAGGAAAGCCAGGGGAACCGCTTCATAGGTCAGGCGCAGCTTCCCGTGGGGCTTCTCCGGGTCGAGCGAGTCCGCCGGATAATAGTAGATCCCACCGGCCAAGAGGTTGCGGTGGAAGTCTGCCACCAGCGAACCGACGTAACGGGCGGACAGCTTGAGGGAACTCCCATCCATCCCTTGCAAGGACCGGGTAAAGGCCTGTAGCCCCCCGCTCCAATATTTTTCATTGCCCTGGTTGACGCTGTAATACTGGGGCGCTTCGGGGATCCGGATCGCCGGATGGGAGAGCAGGAACTCACCCACCGACGGATCGAGGGTGAACCCGTTCACCCCCCGGCCGGTGCTGTAGACCAGCATGGTGCTGGTGCCGTAGAGCATGTAACCGGCCGCCACCAACCTGCGCCCGGGCTGGAGGCAGTCTTCAAGCGAGCCCCGCCCGGCGGATATTTTCCTGTAGATCGAAAAGATCGTTCCCAGGCAGATGTTGTAATCCACGTTCGAGGAGCCATCCAGGGGGTCGTAAAGGAGCACGTACTTCCCCGCCGGATAACGATCCGGGATGGGCATGGCCTCGGCGTGCTCTTCGGAAGCCATGATTGCCACCCGTCCGGTATGGTCGTTCATCCGGAAGAAGGTTTCGTCGGCGAACTGGTCGAGCTTTTGGACCTGTTCCCCCTGGATATTGGTATCCCCGGTCCGGCCGAGGATCTCGGCCAGGCCGGCCCGGTTGGTCTTGCTGGCGATGACCTTCCCGGCCAGGGCGATGTCGTAGAGGAGGTTGGTCAGCGTGCCGGTCGCCTCGGGGAAGAAATTCTGCTCCTCCAGGATGTGGCGCTCGATCGTGATGATCTGTTCCTGCGGCTTGTTCGTTCCGGGCATGCGCTCCTCCTCTCGTTCAGGACGACGGGTACCGCAAAGTATACATCAATCGGGGGCCAACCAGGATTGGGCGATCCCCACTCTGTTGGAAAGGAAATATCCGCCAGGCGATCATTCCGCCTTTGCGGCATCTGCGGGTCTGGTCTTGATCCCGAAAAGTAGATTGATAAAAAAAGCACGGCACACGATCTGTGTGCCGTACGATTCTTCCTGTAGGGCGGGTGGGGGTCGAACCCACACGGTGTCTCCACCGGCGGATTTTAAGATCGGTGCACGTACCGATGATTCCGCCGTCCCAAATATGCCCTAATAAGGCTGTTTCCGACTGTTTTACCCTGTATATAGGGTGCATTCGGCGAGAGAAAATGATGGTTTTTTGATAGTCCGCCGGGTGTCAATTTCTCAAG
Source organism: Anaerolineales bacterium (assembly GCA_035506155.1). Classification (GTDB taxonomy): domain Bacteria; phylum Chloroflexota; class Anaerolineae; order Anaerolineales; family Villigracilaceae; genus UBA877. Next base: position 1,246 of record DATJPX010000175.1, on the reverse strand, counting down.
AACACCCTCGCGACTTCACTTTTCAGTATACAACAGAACCAACTTCGGCGCCGTTACTTTTGATTTTTCAAATACCCGTCAACGCTTTCTACAAACAAGCGTGCTTCGGAAAATATCGTCTCTGCCTCTTCCTGACTTACCGTCCAGATGTCGCCATAATCATTAACCTGGCGCTGGTCGAACCCTAGATGCAGCGATCGCGAGAGCTCGCGCGGAAATATTTCGGTTTTAACAAATTCTTTGTCGAAGAAAGCAATCGCTTGAGTGTGTTTGGTAAGTGCGACTTGCCTGAATACCCCCAGAGCTAAAACTGCATAGAACATCGCGTAATACGAACGATTGATGAGGCCTCTCCAAAGGCCATGTTCATGCAATGCGTCGGCTTCTTCAAGGGTTTCTCGCGCTTGTCCAAGCCGTAGATGAATGGCCTGCCTGATTTCTCCATTCATATTACAATGCCATCCGCCTCAATTGCCTTGATAATCGGCTGCCCAGCCAACTGTTTGCTATAAATCAAGGTGGATATTACGATTCCCGTTTCCAGGCTGACCTCCCAGGCAATTTCACTGATTTTTCGGCGCATTGCTGGCGTAACGGCCGGACCTTCAATGTATAGATCCAGGTCAGAATCAGATGTAGCATCCCCACGGGCGCGCGAACCATACACCATCAGCCGTTTAACGGGAGTTACTTTTAGCAAACGGTGTTTGACCTTACGAGCAATTCTAGCATCCGTAGGCGAGAGCATAACTATATTATACAGCAACAGAAAGCCGCAGCTATATTCAAACACCTTGGCGGTTCGCCATGCTAACCTATCGGTGCGTAAAGCTTACTGATTTTGAGCTATGCATTGAGCTTACAGTGCCGCGTGATTCGAGTTCAGTCCTTACTTGGACCTCCTCGGCAGACTGATAGATGCATCCAATTTCACTTGCATGTAAGCCGCCTCGGCTTTCGCCTGGGCATTCAATTCGATCGCCAGGCCGGTCACCCTGCCCATGTGGCCATTGCCATCCAGGCTTCGTTGTGGTTCATTGGACTCCTACAATTTCATACCCCAAGGCTTTATATCCTTTTCTTCGTTTCCCGAACATCCCCTTCAGAACAGACACTTTTTCATCTACATAATCATAGATTAGCACGTCAGTTTTCAATTCATATAAACGGTGCAGTCGGCCAGCATATTGCGCCAATGTTCCACGCCAAGAAATCGGTAGGGCAAGAAACAGTGTATCCAAACGCG
>DATJPX010000174.1:0-6146 GCA_035506155.1 Anaerolineales bacterium | reverse complement strand
CAAAAAGATCGCCTCTTGTTCTTCAGATGTGTTTGTTGTATAGTTTCTTCAAAGCAACCAGGTTGGTCATGGTTGATGGGCAGGAATAGCATATAAGGCAGGAATGAGGAGGAAAAAATGGATGCCACGCGAAAGATGATCGTGATCTGTTTCATGGCGGCAGGTTTGGCGATGGTTGGGTGTACGCTGGCACGCACAACCGGGCCGACCCTTACACCTGCGCAGACGCTTACGATCACCATCCCACCCACACAGACCATCACATCTATCCCATCGGATACCCCGACGATAACCCCTCGTCCAACCCCCTACGGCGGCGCCACCGGGAAATTACTCGTCTTGAGTGGCGGCAGTTTGAGTCTGTTCGATGTTGGAACAGGTGCGAGTTCACAGCTGATGAATTCCGTGAGTGATTTTGCCTGGTCACCTGACGGGAGGCAGATAGCAGTCATCGGCCAGAGCGGAACATTACCACAAGGCTTGTACCTGATCAGTCCGGACGATGGGAGTACTTCGCCGGTCGTCGCCAGAACGGATGTAAACAGCATAGTGTGGTCGCCAGATAGCGCCATATTGGCGTTTCAACTGTCTCATGCCAAGAACTACTTTTTCCAGCAAGATATTACCTTGTTTTATCTGGATAAGGCCAACCTGTTGACGCTCCTGACCCGAACGGCGGAAAATCACTTTACCCAAATTTCCGTTTCCAGCTACATTTTCTCGCCGGACGAATCACGGATATTCTTTGCTGCAACCATTGGCAGCATGAAGAGATCGGGAATCTATGAGATTGTGACAAGATTCGGAACCACTCCGGCGCCTCTGGCCGAGATTAAGAGTGAGTTTGTCACCAACCTGAGGTTATCACCGGACGGGAAGAAGCTGGCTTTCATCAATTGCGATGAAGAAAATATTTATATGCTCGACCTGGCAAGCCATTCGGTCTCCAAGCTGACCGACCTGCCGCCGGAGCAGTCATCCCTTTGCTTTATGCCATTTGAGTGGTCTCCAGACGGGAATTCGATTGTATTCCTGCGCTCGGGCACGATCTATCGGATCAACTCGGACGGCACGAACATCGTTACTCTAATGAATGATGTATTGCCTGTTTCAACATTGACATTTTCACCGGACGGAAAGCTGATCACGTTCACATCCTATGAAAATAATAAGGTGGGGATTTATACGATGAACGCTGATGGGACGAATAAAACCAGACTGACAGATGGCGATTTCGCCAAGTGGCAACCCATACTCAAGTGACTCGTCTATTTTGGCTCTGAGCCGAATTCCCACCCATCGCCGGCACGAGCAAGCCGGGGCGGAATCGATGCAGCTTGCCCGCCCGGGGCGACGGTCGGCTGGAAATTTCGACAAGGAAGGCGCTCTTCAGCTCCGGTTCACCCAAACCGACGCCTGTTATCTCGAGACAACGACCAGTCGGCGAGGAAGGCTAGCCCGACAGATGGGATTACAAGGCCCTCCCACAGGAGTCAAGCCTGTGGGAGGGCAAAGTTCGAATCGGCAAGCAGGGAGGCTTCTACAGGCGGAAGTACTGGGTCGAAAGCCAATAGAAGTAGCCATGCTCCTGAAGGATCTTGAAGGTATGGGATCCCGCCGGGAGATCGCTCACGGTCACGACGATCCAGTCATCGCCGTTATACGGATGGCTGCCCAGCGAGATTCCATCCAGTTCCGCGCAAACCGTTCCGTTGCCGCCGGAGACGTTCCCGCCGGACACGTGGATCATGACCAGGGCGTCGTCCTTGGCGGGCATGTTGAAGCTGCTCTGCCAGGATCCATTGGGTCCGTCGCTGCAGCAGAACATCACCGAGGCCGAATTCGGTCCCGAGATCTCCGCGTTGCGGGCGCTCCAGGGATCGCCGTTGGTGGGATCCGAATAGCCGATCGAGACGAATGGATCGGGGGTGATGGTCTTGAGCTTGCCTCTTTTGTTCAGATCGGAAACGAGCCCGCTTCCGCCGGGTTTTCCCTTGATGATCTCCAGGGCTTTCGGCCCGACCAGCTTGGCGGGCTTGACGGTCGGCGGCGTCATCCGGTGCATGACGTACGAAGCCGGCAGCTTGGCAATCTCGGTGAGATTGACCAGCTCGACTTTCTTCAACACTTTTTCGTCAGACATTTCGACAGTTCCTTTTCATTTCCCATTTGGCACGTTTTGTTCCTGCCGATCCTGGCAATACCTCCATTGACCTGAAAGGTCTATTTCGGATCCTGCATAGGCATCACCCCTTTCGATCCGGAAACCAAAAATCCCACCCGGCGACCGGCGCCAGTCATTGGTCTTGGCTGCCATCCGGATTGCCAACCGCGTCAGCGCTGACGGCAGTTCGATGCAGGATATGTCAGTTTGCCTGGGGGCCCGGGAGGTGGCCCACTCCTCCCTGAAACGACCAAAAAAAGCCCCACCTCCTAAAAAGGCGGGACTTCTGGGATGGTGCTGTCTGTGCTTCCCCCACTTCTTCGAGGTGCGTGATCGACCAACGGGATACCACTTACATCATACAACGCGATGGATCAAAAAACAAGAATCACGATTTGATTTTTTCGGCACGCCTGGGGATATTTCCAAAACAGGCGGAAGCCAGTCCCCCGGCGGGAAGGCCGGAATACAAAACCGGGTCCGGGACGTATCTGGTGTGTCCCGGCCCCGGTTGGATTGCCGGTCCCGGCGAAAGCAGGGAGTCCGGCCGGGGATTTATTTGTCGGTGATGTCAATGGCGTGGCTGAAGAACATGCGCTGCTGCTTGGTCTCGACGCTGACCAGGATGTACAATCCCGTGACGTCTTTCGGCACACTGACGTCGGTCGTCCAGTCAGTCTTGCCGCCCGAGGGAGTGATGGGCGCATCCGCCAAGTGCGGGCTCTCGTAGATGCCGTAGATGATGCCGTCCGAGCCGATCACAGGCGGGGTGCCGATGTGCACGTAGGTGGGATACTCCCCGGGGTTGGTCGTCTCCCAGGTGAATTCCAGGCCGGTATCCGTGCGTTTGGCGTCAGTCAATTTCAGGACGCACTTGTTGATCGCCTCGATGTCCAGGCCCGGTTTCTCGACCAGGCCGGCGACCGTTTCGGCCAACGGGTACTGCAGGTTGGCGACGACCGCGTCGAGGTCCAGGTCGAACTTGGCCGTGGTCGGGTGCGACGGGACGTAGAAGTTGTAGGCGCCGGTGACGTAACTATACCCGATGGCAAGCTTGGCGCCGGGAGAAGCGCTGGCCCCTTCGCACTCCACGTAGAGGAGCTGGGTCTGGGGGTCGGCCTTGGTGCCGGTCGTATAACCGCGCATCTGGAAACCCGGGGCCAGGCGGTGGCCGCCCGTGCCGACGAAGACCGTCACACAGTCGACGGTCTTGCCGCCCGCCGTGGTGAGCACAGCCGGCTGGTCGGGCGTAGACTGCATGGCGCTCCAGGAGCCCGTATCGTTGCGGATGGCGAGCTCGATGCGCAGGCCGCCAGCGGCGGGGGCGACATTCGTCACGATCGCGGTCCAGCCCTGGGTGGCCGTGGAAGTGGGCGTGACGTCCGGCTCGGGCGTCACGATGTAGGCGCAGGCAAACAGGAAGACGGCGCAAAGCAGGATCAGGGGCAAATTCTTTTTACGGATATCCATTCGATAGACTCCTCGACGTAAAAATGCCGGGCGGGAAAAAGCCGGCAGGTCCACGGACCCTCCGGCTTTTCGATTCCGCTACGGGGCGGGAGAGAAGCTGGGCACGAGCACGATGATCTCGCCGCTCATGATCCAATACTTGGACGGCGCGTCCGTCCCGCCGTCGACCGCCTGGACGGTCTTGACCTGGCCGTTGTAGGAGACGGTCGTGTAATAAGTGAAGCACTGCGGGCAGGGCGTATGGTGGGTGGAATACATATCGTTCGTGAACCAGCCGAAGCTGTTGATGTCGGCCAGCAGCTTGTTCACGTCCGCCGGCGTCACCTGCTTGGTGAGCTTCGTCGCCCCGTTGTCGGCCACGATCCGCCCGTCGGCGTAGAAGGCGTAGACCTCGTCGATGCATTTGACGCCGCCGTTGCGCTCATAGGTCAGGACGGCCCCATCCTGGATGAGGCTGGCTGCAAGGTCCTGCCGGAAGGGTTTCAACTGGCAGGTCTGGGGCGTGGCGGCCGACCCGTTGGCCGAGCCGCCGGAGTTCTTCGGCAGGCGGGCGGCGTTGATCCCCCAGATGACCAGGGAGAGCACGGCCACCGTGCCGAGGGCGCTCCCGCCGAACATGAGGATCTTCTGTTTGAGGGTGCGGGCCGGGCCTCCATCCAGTCTCCTCCCGCCCACCTGGCGCAGGTTCAAGGTGTTCAACAGGCTCTGCACGCCGATGAAGACCAGGGTGAGCACGCCGATGGCGATGCTCGTCCACCAGGAACTCAGCTTCCCGTTGAACTGGATCAGGGTCTGGATGAGGGCGGTGATCAGCACGCCGAAGAGGGTGCCGAAGACGTAGCCTTCGCCGCCGGTCAGCATCGTGCCGCCGATGACCACGGCCGCGATGACGGTCATCTCGAAGCCCCAGGCGTGCGTGCCGTGCCCGGAACCCACGTAGATGCTGTAGGCGATGCCCGCCAGCGCCGAGCAAAATCCGTTGAACGTGTAGACCAGCACCTTGGTCCGGTTGACCGGCAGGCCCATCAGGCGGGCGGACTGCTCGTTGGCGCCGTTGTTGCCGCCGATCGAATAGACGGTCCGGCCGAACTTGGTGTAATGGGCGATGAAGAGGGCCACCGCGAAGACGAACATGCTCAGGACGACCAGCGGCGAGATGAAGTCGCCCTTGCGGGTCACCACGTCGCTGAAGCCCGGGATGAAGATGCGCGTCCCGGCCAGGATCTTGTAGAGCGGGTCGTGGATGCGGATCTCGCTGTCGCTGATGATGTAACACATGCCGCGGGCGAACCACATCCCGGCCAGGGTGGCGATGAACGGCTGGACCTTCATGTAGGTGATCAGGCCGCCCATGGTGGCGCCGAGGGCCATGCCCATCAGGAGCATGAGCAGGATGACCAGCCAGGGGTTCCAGCCCGACCGCAGCAGGGCCGCGGAGGCGGTGGCCGTCAGGGCCACCATGCCGCTGACCGACAGGTCGATGCCGCCCGAGATGATGACGAACGTCTCCCCGACGGCGCTGATCAGCAGGAAGGGCGTGGTAATAAAGAGCGTCAGGAGCACCTGGGTGTCGCGCATGCCGGGGTAGGAGAACGCCCCGAAGGCGTAAGCCAGGCAGAACAGGACGATGGTCGCTGCCAGGGGCAGGAAACGCCGGTTCTTGTTCAGGGTGGTGCTGATGGTCTGCATCATGATCCAGACTCCTTCTGCCCGGCGGGCCCGGCGATCCTGCGGACGAAGTCCTGGACCTGGCGTGAATACAGCAGGATGACGATGATCACGACCAGCGCCTTGACGGCGATGATCGCCATGGCCGGGACGCCGATCGCCAGGGTGGAGGTGGTGGTGGCCTGGATGACCAGCCCGCCGATGGCGCTGGCCAGCAGGGAGAAGCGCCCGCCCGAGCCCATCGCCGTCCCGCCGATCACGACCGCCAGGATGGCGTCCAGCTCGGTGTACAGCCCCACCTGGTTGGCATCCGAGGTGCGGATGCTGGAGACGGCGATCAAGCCGGCCACGCCTGCGCAGAAACCGCAGAACACGTAGGCGAACAACTTGATCTTCTTCTCGTCGATGCCGGTGAAGAAGCTGGAGCGGGCGTTGACGCCGACCGACTCGATGAACAGGCCGATGGAGGTGCGGCGGGTCAACAGCCAGGCCAGGGCGAAGACGAAGGCAGCGATGTACACGGAGAGCGGCAGGATCAGCCAGCCGTTCCCGATCAGGGCGAAGGTGTCGTTGAAGATGATGATCTTGATGGCGTTCGTGATCAATTGGGCGATGCCGCGCCCGGCGATCATCAGGATCAGGGTGGCCACCATCGGCTGGATGTTGGCGTACGAGACGAGCACGCCGTTCCACAGCCCGCAGATGACGCCCACGAACAAGGCCGCCAGGATGACGATCCAGAGCGGGGCGTAGCTGAAGGTCGGATCGCCCACCACGCTCTGGATGCTGCCCGACAGGTTGAGGCCGATGATGCGCGGGTCGATCAGGATGCAGGCCACGGAGG
>DATJPX010000173.1:0-2502 GCA_035506155.1 Anaerolineales bacterium | reverse complement strand
TGTTCTGGACCGTCTCCTTGCCCATGTAGTGGTCAATCCGAAACACTTGCGGCTCTCGGAATACGCGGTGAATATCAGCGTTCAAATTTCGTGCACTCGCCAGATCGCGGCCGAACGGCTTTTCGATGATGACCCGCGTCCAGCCGGAAGCTCGCTCCCCCGCCCCCTCTTCGGAGTTGCCGTCCCACCGATCACTCACCAGACCTGCCGCGCCGAGTCGTTCCACGATTTCGACATACGCATCCGGCGGGGTTGCCAGGTAGAAAACGCGGTTACCCCCGGTTCCGTGGCGTGCGTCCAGCTCCCCCAACACCGATTTCAGCCGCTCGTAGCCGGACGGATCTTCAAACGAAGAAGACACATACGAGGTCACTTGGGCCAGCCGTTCCCAGACCGCAGCGTCCACTGGTCGCAGCCGGGAATACTGATCCACGCCCGCGCGCATTTCCTCGCGAAACGCTTCATCAGTCTTCTCCCGGCGGGCAAAGCCGACGACGGCGAACGATTCGGGCAAGAGATTGTCAGACGCGAGGGCATACAAGGCGGGGAACAGCTTGCGTCGGGTGAGATCCCCAGACGCGCCAAAAATGACCAGCGCGCAGGGACCCGGCCGCTGGTACTGGGACGGGAGGACCGTGGCGTCGGTGAGGATCGTGGGAGGCGGCATGTATCCCCTCCTGGAAGTTGTTCCGTCCGGAGCCGGGATTGTCACCCAACACCCGCATTTTCGCAAGCATAGGCATTGGAATTGCGTTCAGTTGCTTTCGTTTATCATTGGCTCAGCATGGCCGGCCGAGCGCGGCGGAGGACTGGAAAGGCCTTGACAGCCCCCTGGCCAGAGTGATGTTGTATGGCCGAAAATTCCGAGTTGAAACTGCCAACGACCGCAGGACAGCGAAGGAGCATAGCCATGCGAACGGTGTGGACGTCAATCCTGATTGCCCTTTTGATCTGCGCAACGGCAACCGCCGGGGCATCGGCGGCGACCCGGATCAACGCCTGGACCGGGCTGACCGGGGATGACAAGGGCCGCTTTGAAGAGATGATCAAGGCGTTCAACAGCTCGCAAAAGGATGTGGAGGTCGTCCCCTCCTTCTATCAATGGGACCTGATGCACAGCAAGCTGATCGCCTCCGTTCAGACTGGCGGCGCCCCCGAAATGCTTCTGATGTGGGTTACGACGATGCCCGAGATGGTGCATTTCGGCACCCTGCAGCCCATGGACGACCTGCTCAGCGAGGCTGGAATCAAAGGCGATGACTTCATCGCGCGAGCCTGGAACCTGGGCGTGATCGGGGGCAAACGGTACGGCATCCCTATGGATACCCACATCCTCGGCCTCTACTACAACACCGAACTGTTCGAGAAGGCCGGCCTTGACCCCAAGAAGCCGCCGGTCACGATGGACGAGTTCGTCACGGCGGCAAAGAAGCTGACCACCGGCCCAAACCAGTGGGGTGTGGCCATTCCGTCTTCCACCGCCTGGCCAGTGCGCTACTGGATGGGACTCCTGCACCAGGAAGGCGGCAAGATGTTTACCGATGACCTGAAAAAGGCCGCCTTCAACGACGCCAAAGGGAAGGCTGCCTTTCAGTTCATGTCGGATCTGATCCACGTCCACAAGGTCGCGCCGCCGGTCATGACCGACATCAATAAGGCATTCCTCACCAAGCAGGCGGCGATGATCCTGATCGGGCCCTGGCTGATCAACAGCGCGCTCCGCCAGGAAGGGCTGAAGTTCAACACTGCGCCGTTCCCGAAGATCTTTGGAAATTTCGGGGCGTGGGGCATGTCGCACCAGCTCGTGCTCGGCAAACAGCCGGACCGCGCCAAGCAGGTCGCGGCGATGAAATTCATCCGCTACATGAGCGAGAACAGCCTGACCTGGGTGAAGGGCGGCCAGGCCCCGGCGCGCAAGTCTATCCTGAACAGCCCCGAGTTCAAGGCGATGCCACTGTGGGACGCGTTCACGCCGGGAATCCAGCCGGAGTCGGGATGGGTGCTGAATCCGCCGATCCTGCAACAGACCAAGATCTTCACGCACGACCCGGCCAGCCCGATGGTGGCAGCCTGGGAATCCATCGTACAGAAGAAAAAGACCGTTGACCAGGCGCTGGCGGACGCCGAAACCGGAGTCAACGCGATCCTGGCAGGACAGTAGTCCACCGCCGATTCTACGCAGCCATGTCTGGCTCGGCCCACTTGCTTGCGGAAGACCGGGGGCGGCCTCACAGTTCTGGGGTCGCCCCCTGGCTGTTTCTCTCCCCGTACCTCTTGGTGTTCCTGACGTTCTTCTTGCTGCCTGCTCTCTGGAGCGCCGTCTTGAGCCTGACCGATTGGAAGATCGTCGGGACCCCGCATTTCGTGGGCCTCAAGAATTACGCCCGACTCTTTGCGGACCCCCTTTTCTTCACCTCGGTCAAAAATACAATTTTCTATACTGTCGTCATCGTTCCGCTCATGGCGGCCGTGGGACTTGCCCTGGCGATTCTGCTGAATCAA
>DATJPX010000172.1:0-8376 GCA_035506155.1 Anaerolineales bacterium | reverse complement strand
ATTCAATTTCCTAATGGAAGGTTAGTGAATGGCTCAAAAATCAAAAGTAGCCGTAATTCGCACACGGCCCGAAACCGTCCTGGATGATTATTCCCGCCTGTTCGAGCTGGCGGACGGCAGGAAAGCCCTGCGACGGGATGTCACCACGATCCTCAAAGACAATATTTCCTGGCATTATCCGATGCCGGCCGCCAATACGACTCCATGGCAGTTGGAAGGATCCATCCTGGCGCTCCGCCAGGCCGGGTTCGAAGACCTGGTCTGCGTGCAGAACCAGACCGTCCTGACAAATGCCTTCAAGGGCGAAGACCTGAACGGTTATGTGCCGATCTTCAAACATTACAACGTCCCGGCAAAGTACAATTTCCGGAAAGAAGACATGCACTGGGTCGAATATAAGCCCAAGGCCAAAATGCTGGCCCTCGACCATATCTATCCAGAGGGAATCCGCATCCCGGATTATTTCATCGGCAAGAATATCGTCCACCTGCCAACGGTCAAGGATCACATTTACACCACCACGACCGGAGCGATGAAAAACGCGTTTGGCGGCCTGCTCAGCAAGTATCGGCATTATACGCATTCATGGATCCATGAGACGCTGGTAGACCTCCTGGCCATCCAGAAGGAGATTCATCCCGGCCTCTTTGCCATCATGGATGGGACGACAGCCGGAAACGATGCCGGCCCGCGCCTGATGGACCCGGTGGTCAAAAATGTCATCCTGGCATCCGCCGACCAGGTGGCCATCGACGCCGTTGCGGCAAAGATGATGGGCTTCGATCCGATGTCGATTCGCTACATTCGCTTGGCCCACGAGCAGGGACTTGGGATCGGGGATCCCGGCCAGATCGAACTGGTTGGCGACGATGTATCGGGTGAAAACTGGCACTTCCATGTCGGCCACAACTCACATACGTTCCTGGCCTGGCTCTCCTGGTATGGGCCCACCCGCTTCCTGCAGAAATTGATCTTCCGCACCCCGCTTGTGCTCCTACCAATCTTCATTTCGGAAGTGGAACAGGATTATTTCTACTGGCCGCTCAAGTATAGCAAGGTCACCAGGGAATGGCAGGCCAACACGGAATGGGGCAAGCTCTTCAGAGAATATCGCGAACGCGGGATCATGAATGCCTGACGCATTTCTGTGGATGCCAAACTGCCAGGGCAAATCCGGGAGAATTCGACCATGACCACCAGACAGATCAGCTTCCCCACCCAAATCGATCTCGAGCGTTTCGTCTCAGCCTCCGCTCATGATTTGCGCACGCCCTTCAACCACATCATTGGGTTCAGTAAAATGACCCTGAACACGGTTGGCGACAATCCTCTGACGGATTACCAGAAGGAGGATTTGGCCACCATCTACCGCAGCGGGATGCGCGCCCTGACCCTCGTCAACGGGATCATCGATATTGCGCGCCTGAACCGCGAGGAGAAGGATGTCAGTCTTTCGGACATTCTCCCCGAATCGCTCCTGTCGCAAGGTCTCGCACAGTGGAAGAAATTCAATCCGGGGAATAATGCCAAGATCGAATATCAAGTCCCGTCTGGCCCCGTATCGATCCGGGCAGATGAACTGTTGATGCGCCAGGTGATCGTCGGCTTCATCGGTTTCGTAATCCTCTTCTGTGAAGCGAATACCGAAGTGACGATCCGGGCCTGGGACGAGCCCGCTCGGTTCAATTTCAGTTTTGCGAGTTCAGGAACCAAGGCCCGCCAGCCTTCGGAACTGGACATTGAAATGATCGGCTTTGTCAACCGCCGCATCGTCGAACTGCACGCCGGTGAAATCCAGCGGGCGGAAGAGAACGACGACGGCGCGTTCGTCCAATTTTCCCTGCCGATGGCTGCTCCCATCGACCGACCGTAAAACCAGCAAACTCGCAACTCCAATTCCCATGCAAATCCAGGAATCGCCGAAAGTAAATAAAGGCTCTCTCGGGCTGATCTTTTTCATCATGCTCATGGACGTGATCGGGATCACGATCCTCAACCCTGTCGCGCCTTACATCGTCCAGCGCTACAACAAGACGGCACTGATGGTCACGATGGTCACCATCATCTACGCTGCGGGGCAATTCATCGCCGCACCGCTGATGGGAAAACTCGGCGACCGCTACGGCCGGCGTCCGATCCTTTTGATCAGTATCCTGGGCCAGGCTTTTGGGTATTTGATTTTTGGCCTGGGCGGCAGCCTGTGGATCCTTTTCCTCGGTCGTTTCATCGGCGGCATCACCGGCGGGAACCTTTCCACGGCCACCGCCTACATTGCCGACGTTTCGAAACCGGAGGAGCGGTCCAAGAATTTCGCCCTGATCGGGATGGCCTGGAGCCTCGGGCTGATCCTGGGCCCGTTCGCGGGCGGCCTGTTCGGCCAGCTCAACCTGTCGGCGCCAGCCTATACTGCAGCCGGCCTTTCGATCTTGAATGTGCTGCTTGGGGTCTTCATCCTGCCGGAGTCGCTCCCCAAGGAAAAACGCGAAACCGCCCCGATGCGGGTGCGAGACTTCAATCCGATCGTGGCAATCTTCGAGATGGCCCGCAAACCAGGCCTGGGCTGGCTGCTCCTGGTCACCGGCATCTTCAACTTTGCCTTCAATGGGATCAACAGCACTTCGGCGGTTTTTTTCATCCAGAAATTCTCGGCCAAACTCTGGCACATCACCGCCCTGACGATGCTGGCGGGTATTGCGATCGCCCTGATCAATTTATTCCTGGTGGCTCCCTGGGTTAAAAAATACGGGGAAAAACGATCTGCGCTGGTCAGCCTGATCGGACAGGGGATCGTCAACGTGGCGATCTTCTTCGTCCCGGCATTCTGGCCGATCTTTCCGATGAACCTGCTGACGAGCGGCCTGAGCGCCTTTACTTTCCCAACCCTGACCACCTTGAGCGCCGATTGTGTGCCGCACCGGGAAGTCGGCCTCCTGATGGGCGTCACAACTGGCATCGGCAGCCTGATGAATGTGTTCGGGCCGCTCTGGGGCGGGCTCGTCTACGATCATGTGATGCAAGGCTCGCCGTTCTGGATGGGCGGGATCCTCCTGGCTATCGCCGGTTTCATGCTGTTCTGGCCCAAAGCCCGCCCAGAGATCGCCCTGGCCAGCCAGTGAAATTCCAATTCGGCTTACCCCGCTGGAAGTAGCCGATCAAAAAAAGACAACCCGCCGGTTGTCTTTTTTGGTCTGGAAATCAGGCTTCGTCTTCCGCTTTCTTCATCGTCTGGAAGGCGCAGATGGCGACCTCCAGCATTTTCTCATCCGGCTCGCGGGTGGTCAGCGATTGGAGGGCAAGGTTCGGTTTGACGATCAGGCGCACGAAAGGCGATTGGATATGATTGGCAGTCCAGCGCAGGTACTCGTAGGCAATGCCCACCAGGACCGGGATCATGACGATCCGGCTGACCAGGCGCCAGGTCAGCGAGAGCGGACCCAGGATGGTGAAGAAAAACAGAGAGATGACCATCAGGGTGAGCAGGAAGGCGGTCCCGCAACGGGTATGCGCCAGGGAATATTTGGCGACCGACTCAGGCGTCAATTCTGCGCCGGCCTCGTAGGCATTGATGGTCTTGTGCTCTGCGCCGTGGTAGGCGAAGACCCGGGCGATATCCGGTGTGAGCCCGATCACCCAGATGTATCCGACCAGCATCGCCAGGCGCAGGATCCCTTCCAGGAAATTGCTCCACCAAGGATTCCAGTGCAGGAAATGTTCGGTCAGCCAGCCCACCCCGGCCGGTGCCAGGAAGAAGATCCCGATGGCGACCAGGAACGTCAAGCCAAGGGTCAGGTAAAGGGTGGGGCCCTCAAGTTTTTCAGCCTCGCCGGTCTGCAGGTTGGCAGAATCCGTCAAGGCGGTCAGGCCAAGGCCAAGCGAATCCCACAGCATGACCAGGCCACGCAGGAATGGGATCTTCGCCAGGCGCGATTTGTAGATCCCGCCCAGAGGCTGGACTTTCGTGACGACCTTTCCATCCGGGGCGCGCATGGCGATGGCGCAGGTCTTCCGCCCGCGCATCATTACGCCTTCGATCAGCGCCTGCCCGCCATAAGAGATCAGCTTATCTTCCAATGGGCGCCTTTGAGAGTCAGGGCTTGAGATTCATGAAGAAATGGATGTACGTGTCGATGCCGCGGTACCAGGTCGGCAGGTGCTGCTTCTCGTTGGGGGCATGCACATTATCGTCTGGAAGGCCGAAACCGACGATGACCGATTCGATCCCCAGAAGATGCTGCATGTCCGCGACCACCGGGATCGAGCCGCCCTCCCGCTTGAAGTACGGCCGCATCCCCCAGACCGACTCGAGCGCCTTGCCCATCGCCAGGACGCCCGGATTGTTCCGGTCCGAAATCGAAGCCGGGCCGCCTGCCATGACGTCCAGCTCCCAGCGGATGTCAGTTGGGGCATGCTTCTTCAAATAGCCGAGCAGCTGTTCGTGAACTTCCCTCGGATCCTGGTCCGGAACCAACCGGCAGGACAGCTTCGCCATCGCCCAGGCGGGGATGACCGTCTTCGAACCTTCGCCAGTGAACCCTGACAACAGGCCGTTGACATCCAGGGTCGGACGGCCGCTGGTTCGTTCGTTGGCCGTATATCCGGCTTCCCCATACAATGCCGGGGCGCCGGTTTGTTCGAGGTAGTGCTTGTCGTTGATCGGCAGGCGGGCAAATTCTTCGCGCTCGTCCTTGCTCAATTTGCGAACCTTGTCGTAGAAACCCGGCAGGGTGACGCGGCCTTTGTCATCGTGCATTCCGGCGATCAGTTCGGCCAGGGCATTGGCCGGGTTGTGGACCGTCCCGCCGTAGATGCCCGAGTGGAGGTCGTGAGCCGGTCCAAAGACGCGCAATTCGAAATATGCCAGGCCGCGCAGGGCATAAGTTATGGTCGGAAAATCCTCCCCAATCATGCCGGAGTCGGGGTTGACGGCAAAATCGGCGGCCAGTAATTCCTTGTGGGAAGCCAGGAATTCTCCCAGGCTGGGGGAACCGATCTCCTCCTCGCCCTCGAACAGCCATTTCACATTGACCGGCAGGCCGCCGGTGCGGGCCAGTGATTCGACCGCTTTTAGGGTGATCAACCCCTGGCCCTTCATATCCGAAGAGCCGCGGGCGAAGATATTCTCGCCAATGATGGTCGGCTCGAAAGGACCGGTTTTCCAAAGCTCGACCGGATCGACCGGCTGGACGTCATAATGGCCGTAGATCAACAGGGTCGGTGCGCTGGGCGCGCCCAGCCATTCCCCATAAACGATCGGGTGTTTGTGGGTCGGGAAGATCTGGACCTTTTGCATCCCCAGGGAACGCAGCTGCGCCGCCATCCATTCAGCGGCGCGCTGGACCTCCCCGGCCTTCGACTGGTCGGTCGAAATGGATGGGATCGCCAGGATTTCCTTGTAAGCATCCAGAAATTTCTCTTTGTTATCGTGAGCATAACGCAGAGCGGTTTCCAATTGATCAGCCATTCCGAAGACTCCTTTCGGAAATATGTGGTTATGGGGTAACAGTCGGTTGTTTGGTTTGATCGAGGGAGCGCTTGGTAACCAGGTACCAATTGATGATCCCGTTGAACCGGTCGGCAGGTTCGAAAAGCGGGGTGGCCTGGACGCCGTCCACACGTTGATCGACTCCGTACGTATAGACCGGATAATACAGGAGCAGGGCCGGGAGTTCACGGGCGAAGATTACTTGGAAGTTCCGGTACAGCCGGGCGCGGATGTTAGGATCGGCGAGCACGCGCGCCTGCTCGATGTACTCACTGGCGGAACGGTTGTCCCACTGCGAATAATTCTGTCCGCCGGTTTTTTCCGCCTGGTGCCAGAAAGGATAGGGATCCGGATCGTACGAGCGGCTCAAATCCAGGTCGACGAGAACGGCCTGGTATTTGCGAGGCGTCAAGTAATCATTCAAGAGCGAATCGTACGAGACCGCCTGCAACTTCACCTCGACCCCGATATCCGCCCAATTCTGCTGGATGGTTTGGGCGAGCTGGGCGTGCAGGCTGTCGTCAGGATACGCCATGGTGAAGGATAGGGAGGTATCGCCCTTGGCGCGGATGGAGCCGTTGGCCGGGATGACGTAACCGGCCGCCTTCAACTGGGCCGCGGCGGCATCCGAATCGAAACCGACGTGTTCGATACCATCGTAATACGCCCAGGTTCCCGGCAGGATCGGGCTGTCCGCAACGATGGCCTGTCCCTGCAGGACGTTATCGACCATCCACTGGCGGTTCAAACCGAGCAGCAGCGCCCGGCGGACTTTGGCATCCTGGAAGAACGGCAGTGTATCGTCCCCCAGATTCAACAACACCAGGGTCATGCGAGGCAGCCGGCTGGAATAAAGGTTCAAATTCGGTTCGGCCAGGGCTGCATCCAGGATATCCGGGGTGATCTGGCTGATGCCAAGCACCTCGCCGGCCTTGTAGGCCTCCAGGGCGGATTTGGCATCCGGATAGTATCGAAAAACGATCTGATCGATGAACGAGGTTTGCAGGTAATAGTTCGCGGAAACCGAGAGGACCACGCCGGTAATCTTGCCGTTATCGACCATCAGATGGTCGAATTTGTACGGGCCTGTTCCGACCGGGGCCAGGTTGAAACTGCTGTCGACGAGTTGGTCTGCAGAGACAGACTGCAGTAAATGTTCCGGAAGGATGCCAAACGTCAGGTAATCCAGGAAGGGGACGAACGGCTCCGTCAAGACGAACTTCAGGTTCTTGTCGTTGATCCGGGTGATCTGGACCTGGTCCCACATCGAGCGCACGTCCGCGGAAAAGGCCGAATTCGGGCTGCGCAGGAGGTTGAGAGTGAAAAGCACATCGTCGCTGGTCACCGGGGTGCCATCCTGCCAGACGGCGTTGTCCCTCAAGGTGACGTTATAGATCGTTCCGTCCGCCGACACGCCCCACGATTCTGCCAGGTCCGGCTGGGGTACTCCCTTGGAATCGAAGCGGATCAGGCCGCTGAAGAGGAGCCGGTCGACTGCCCGGTCGGCGGGGTTATTGAGATCCAGCAAAGGGTTCAGGCGGCCGAAAGACCCGACCATAGCCTCGGTATAAATCCCCCCACTTGCCGGTGCAGGCAGGATCGGGTTGGTGGATGGTTTTTGGGCCAGTAAGAGAACCGCCACCACGATCAGCGTTACGACAACAACCAGGATTTGCCAGCGCAGTTTTTTCATGGTCAAAATAAAGAAAGGCCGCTCACCGGCAGAATGAACGCGCCGAAGCTGGCCTTTCTAAAATGAATTGGTCCGTCTAATGGGCAGCCAGGATGACCGCGGTGGTGGCGAGTACGAAGAAGATAACGCTGAAGATGACAGTCACCCAGAAGAGCGTCTTTTCGATCCCACGCCGGGCGGTGAAGACACTGCCGGCATCCGACCCGGACAACCCACCCAGGCCGGCACCCTTGCTTTGCAGAATAATACTGGCGACCAGTGCGATTGATGTTAAAATCAGGGCGCCATCCAAAATCGTGTTAATGTTAGTCATTGATTGCCTCCAGAGAATTTAGCCGCCAAATTATACCTGCGACTGGTATAAACCGTCAACCGGGCCCCTGCAAGATATCCCAGCGGACATAGAGGAACCAGCATGCACGAACTGACCATCAACCTGCATATGCATACGAACTATTCCGATGGAAGCGGCTCGCATGCAGACCTGGGCCGGGCCGCCCTCAAAACGGGCGTCGATGTACTCCTGGTCACCGATCACAACATCCGGGTGCACGGCGCAGACGCCTATTTCCGAGACGGGAAAAAGCGCAGCCTTCTCCTGGCCTGCGAAGAGATCCACGACCAGGATCGCGAGCCGCAGAAAAACCACCTGCTGGTCTTTGGCGTGGAGGAAGAGCTGGCAACCCTGGCCGACCATCCGCAGACCTTGATCAGCGCGGTGAAGCGGTTGGGGGGATCCTGCTTCCTGGCCCATCCCGTCGACCCGGCCATGCCGGCTTTCGACCAGACTGACATCTCATGGGAGGACTGGGACGTGACCGGATTCACCGGTCTCGAATTGTGGAACGGGTTCAGCGAACTGAAGGTGGTCGCCCGGAACAAACTCCAGGCGATCTTCTATGCTTTCTTCCCGGATTTCCTGCCCCACAACCCCATTCCCAAAACCCTGCAGATCTGGGATGATCTGCTCTCGGACGGCCAGCGCGTGGCCGTCGTGGGAGGCTCGGATGCGCACGCGCTGCATCTCTCACTCGGCCCCCTTCATAAAGTAGTCTTTCCTTACGAATATCATTTTTCCACCATCAACACACACACCCTGACGCCATCGCCCCTTACCGGCGACCTGGAAGGGGATCGCAGGATGGTGTTCGAAGCCCTTGCCAATGGACACTGCTTCGTCGGGAACGACCTGCCTGCGCCG
>DATJPX010000171.1:0-4511 GCA_035506155.1 Anaerolineales bacterium | reverse complement strand
CAAGCTCTATTATGGGAAGCAGTACGGCCTTACCGTACGGAGCGAGTATCAAACCGGAACCTGCGTGTCGTTCGTCATCCCCGCCAGGAAAGAAGATTCGCCCGATGAGCCGAAGCCGACCCAGGCCGATTCCGAAGCGGCTGACAAGGAGTTGGTAAGATGAAAACATCCCGGATATTGATGGTCATCGCTGCCCTGTTCATCATCTTGCAGGGCTGCAGCGCCCCGCAAGCGGTCCCCGTGCCTGCCACGACGGCAACCTCCGGCCGGCCGAAGAAAACCTACCAGGACCTGGTGGTGGGCTTTGCCCAGATCGGGGCGGAAAGCGAATGGCGCACCGCTGATACCGATTCGATCAAGCAGGAAGCCGACCGCCTGGGCGTGGAGCTTAAATTCATGGACGCCCAGCAAAAACAGGAAAACCAGATCATCGCCCTCCGGACCTTCATCGCCGAGAAGGTGGATGTGATCGGCATCTCCCCGGTCGTGGAGACCGGCTGGGAGGAAGTCTTCCAGGAGGCCAAGGATGCCGGGATCCCGATCATCCTGGTCGACCGCTCCGCCAACGTCCCATCGGACGAATACGTCTCCCTGCTTGGCTCGGATTTCCTCGAAGAAGGACACAAGGCGGCCAGGGTCATGGTGAGCCTTACGAATGGCAAGGCCAACATCGTCGAACTGGTGGGGACGGTCGATTCGGCCCCGGCCAACGGGCGCTATAAGGGCTTCCGGGAGATCCTGGCAAATTACCCGGACATGCACATCATCGATTCCGAATCGGGCGACTTCACCCGCGCGAAGGGCCTGGAAGTCATGCGCTCCTTCCTGCAAAAGCACGGCAACCAGATCACGGCCGTCTATGCCCACAATGACGATATGGCCCTGGGCGCCATCCAGGCGATCGAGGAATACGGTTTGAGACCCGGGGTGGACATCAAGATCGTTTCGGTGGATGCCGCCCGTGGAGCGTTTGAAGCGATGATCGCCGGGAAGCTGAACGCGACGATCGAGTGCAATCCCTTGCTCGGCCCGCAGTTCTTCGAGCTGGCTCTCAAGGTGGTGAACGGCGAAACCGTCCCCAAACGGGTTTTCTCCGTGGAAGGTATTTTCTTCCCGGACGATGCTGCCGAGATCCTTCCCACCCGCAAATACTGAGCCTGGCAGGCGGCTTTCCGCCCCTTCGAGCCGGCAGCCAAATAAAAATTAACTCCAATCGTAAGAATCCGCCCCCCATCCGGAGGGCGGATTTCATTTCGGGCATTCTCGCAGGAAATATTAACCCCCCGCCAAAGAAAAATCATGGACTTTCACTCTCCCGGTCCGTAAACTGGAAAAGTCGTATGCCGTAGCACTTTCTCCGGGTAAGTGCTACACGCTTCGCTCAGATACCCTGATCAGACTGAAAAGGAGAGTGTTAGATGAAAATCGCAAAGATTCTTAGTGCCCTGGTTGCAGTGGTCTTCGTCGTAACGGCTGTGGGTTGCACCCCTGCCGCCCCGACGGCCGCCCCCGCGACGGCTGCCCCCGCCACCGCCGCTCCCGCAACCGCCACGGCAGCCCCTGTCGTCGTGCCGACGACCGCTGCCGGCTACGTCATTCCCGTGGCCAAATGTGCTCCCAATTGTAAGTACTCCGACTTGACGGTCGGCTTCATCCAGACCGGCTCCGAGAGCGGCTGGCGCGCAGCCAATACGTCCTCCTTCAAGGACACCGCCGCCCAGCAGGGCATCAACCTGAAATTCTACGATGCCCAGAACAAGCTCGAGAACCAGGTCTCCGCCTTCCACCAGTTCAACCAGGATCCCTCCGTCAACGTGATCGTCCTGGCTGCCCTGGACGTTACCGGCTACGACGATGTCCTGGCGGAAGCCAAGCAGATGGGCAAGATCGTCGTCCTGGAAGACCGCCGCATCGATGCGGATCCCTCCAACTACTACACCTACATCGGCTCCGACTTCCTCGAAGAGGGCCACAAGAGCGCGGCCGCCATGTGCGACCTGCTCAAGGACAGCCCGAGCAAGAACGTCGTGGAAATCTCCGGTGCAGTCGGCGCTTCCGCAGCCATCGACCGGGCCAAGGGCTTCCGCGAGAAGATGGGCGATTGCGGTATCACCATCACCGCTTCCCAGACCGGTAACTGGGGCGTGCCCGAGTCCAAGCAGGTCATGGAATCCTTCCTGAAGAATAGCAAGGACATCCAGGGCGTCTTCGCCCACAATGACGAGGAAGCCATCGGCGCCATCCAGGCGATCACCGAAGCCGGCCTCAAGCCCGGCGTGGACATCAAGGTCATTGGTCTGGACGCCACCGCCGACGGGTTCAAGTACCTCATCTCCGGCGAGCTGAATGCCGACATCGAGTGCAATCCGCTGCTGGCCCCGCAGGTTTACGAAGCCGCCCTGAAAGCCATGAACGGCGACACCTCCGTCCCGACCTGGGTTCCTTCGCAGGAAGGCGAATTCTTCGCCGCTCAGGGCGCAGCCGCCCTCGAGGCGATCCTGGCGACCCGCAAGTACTAATTCCAGCGCAAGCGTGTGACTTTCCCGGGAGTCACCAATCGGGCAGTTGCCTACGTGTAAAAAATGGAGAAGCGGCTCCAACGCCGCTTCTCCATCCTCCCAAGAATGGGTACCGGTTCTTGATCGAAGGCCGAGGAACTTATGGCAGACGCAAACCACGAACTGATCGTCATGAAGAGCATCCATAAATCCTTCCCGGGCGTGAAAGCCCTGGAAGATGTGGATTTCAGCCTCCGCAAAGGCGAAGTCCATGCCCTGGTGGGGGAAAACGGGGCCGGCAAGTCCACCCTGATCAAAATCCTGACCGGGGTCGAAAAACCCAACAAGGGGTCGATCACGTTGGATGGAAAAGAGGTGTCCATCAAATCACCTCAGCATGCCCAGGAGCTGGGCATCAGCACGGTCTATCAGGAAGTCAACCTGTGTCCCAACCTAACCATCGCCGAAAACATCCTGATCGGTCGCGAGCCCATGAAGCTGGGCAGCATCGATTGGAAGGCCATGAACGCCAAGGCCAGACAGATCCTGGCCGGGCTGGACATCGACATGGACGTCACCCGCACGCTCGGATCGTGCTCGGTCGCCATCCAGCAGATGGCGGCCATCGCCCGGGCGCTCGAGATCTCCTCCGCAAGGATCCTCGTCCTGGACGAGCCCACCTCCAGCCTGGACATCCACGAGACCGAGCAGCTTTTCGGCGTCATGCGCAAGCTGCGGGACGAGGGAATGGCGATCATCTTCATTACCCATTTCCTGGACCAGGTCTACGAGATCGCCGACCGGATCACGGTCCTGCGCAATGGCAAGCTGGTGGGGAGCTATGAGACCAAGGCCATCACCCGCCTCGAATTGATCACGAAAATGATCGGTCGCACCCTGACCGAGTTCGATGAAATGTCAAAGCTCAAGCTCGAGAGCCGCCGGCATATCAAGAGCGACGTGCTGCTCGAAGCGAAGGGCGCCGGCCGGGCGGGTTCGATCCGCCCGTTCGACCTGGATCTGCACCAGGGGGAGGTGGTCGGCCTGGCCGGCCTCCTCGGCTCGGGACGCACCGAGATCGCCCAGCTCCTCTTCGGCGTGGTCCGGCCCGACAGCGGATCGATCAGCATGGACGGCCAGCCGATCCGGAATTATTCCCCGATCGGATCCATCTCGCGCGGGGTGGCCCTCTGCCCCGAAGACCGCAAGGCCGAAGGCATCCTGGGCGACCTGACCGTGCGCGAGAACATCATCCTGGCCATGCAAGCCAACCTGGGCTGGTTCAAGCATTTGAGCTCCCAGGAGCAGTATGCCATCGCCGACAAGTACATCAAGCTGCTCAACATTGCTACCCCTTCGCCCGACCAGCCGGTCAAGAACCTGAGCGGCGGCAACCAGCAGAAGGTCATCCTGGCGCGCTGGCTGGCGACCAACCCGCGCCTCCTCATCCTGGACGAACCCACCCGCGGCATCGACGTCGGGACCAAGGCCGAGATCCAGCGGCTGGTCCTCTCGCTGGCCGAGGAAGGCAAGTCGTGCGTTTTCATCTCCTCCGAGCTGGAGGAGGTCCTGCGTACGGGCCACCGCATCGTCGTTTTGCGTGAACGCGAGAAGGTGACCGAGTTCGGCGGCGAAGCCGACGAGCGCAAAGTCATGCAAGCGATTGCAGGGAGTGCATCATGAAACCATCCCGAACCTCATTTACCTGGAGAAGGATCACCGAGAGCCGGCTGTTCTTCCCCCTGATTGCCCTGGCCCTCATCCTGCTCTTCGACCTGATCTTCATCCGCGGTTTCTTCAGCCTGCAGGTCAAACAGGGTCACCTCTACGGCAGCCTGGTCGACATCCTGCGCAACAGCGTGCCGACCGTTGTGCTGGCGATCGGCATGACCCTGGTCATCGCCACCGGCGGCATCGACCTCTCCGTTGGCGCCGTGATGGCGATCAGTGGGACCGTCGCGGCGTGCCTGATCGCGCGGCCTCCTGACAGCCCTCTGGGCGCGATCAACGTTC
>DATJPX010000170.1:0-22637 GCA_035506155.1 Anaerolineales bacterium | reverse complement strand
TACGAATATCATTTTTCCACCATCAACACACACACCCTGACGCCATCGCCCCTTACCGGCGACCTGGAAGGGGATCGCAGGATGGTGTTCGAAGCCCTTGCCAATGGACACTGCTTCGTCGGGAACGACCTGCCTGCGCCGACCCGGGGCTTCCGGTATTCCGCCCAGGGGAAGGATGCCGGCGTCATCATGGGCGACGAGATCAGCTGCGAGGGGGCGGTCACCCTGCAGACCAAATTGCCCTCCAGGGCGGAAATCCGTCTGATCAAAAACGGTCACTGCATCAAGTCCGCACAGGGAGAAGCGCTCGTATATACGACCAACGAACCGGGAGCGTATCGGATCGAGGCTTATCAACGATACCTGGGGAAAAAGCGCGGCTGGATCTTCAGCAATCCCATTTACGTGCGCTAGACGTGCCATCCGCTTGCCCTTCGCAAATCCCGATGTTTATAGTAAACTAACGCCCGTTCAAGCCGTCACGCGGCTTGCCTTCCGCCCCCGGCGCGCCTACGGCGCATGTCCGGGAGCATATCCCGAGGAAAGGAGGTTTTCCCTATGCGTAAGTACGAGTTGGTCTGCATCGTTCACCCTGACCTGGACGAAACCGCGCTCAATGGCGTCGTAGAAAAGGTCAAGGGATGGGTCGTTGAAACCAGCGGCAGCGTCGACAAAGTCGATCTCTGGGGCCGCAGGCGCCTGGCATATAATATCAAGAAGCAACGCGAAGGCCAGTACGTTCTTTTCAACGTCAGTCTCGAACCCACCGCCACGACTACCCTGGACCAGAATTTGCGCTTCCTGGAGCCAGTCATTCGCTACATGCTCACCGTCGTAGACTGATTCTTCCCATCGTCGGTTTTCGTAATCGGCTAGAGTAAGGAGTATGAGATGAGTCGTGGATTGAACAAAGTCATGATTATCGGCCATCTGGGGCGCGATCCTGAAATGCGCTACACGCCCTCCGGCCGCCCGGTGACGACCTTCACGGTCGCCACGAGCCGCTCATGGAATACAGCCGATGGCGAACGCCACACCGAAACCGAGTGGTTCAACGTAGTCACCTGGGGAAACCTGGCCGAAATCTGTAAACAATATCTGACCAAGGGCCAGCAGGTTTACATCGAAGGCCGTCTCCAGACCCGCCGCTGGGAAGATAAAGAAGGTGTCAAGCACTCCACCGTCGAAATCGTTGCCACCGAGATGATGATGCTCGGAGAGCGCCGGGAGACGAACCACCCCTCGACCGGAGAAGAACCTATCGCGATGGAAGAATCCGAAACCCAACCCGGGAGCGATGACGAGTTCCCGTTCTAGGCTCGGATGAACTATCCGCAGCGGACCAACATCCGCTGCACCAAGCAAGATAGATTGGAGTTGAAATCCTATGGATCACCCCATGGACAATGAGATGGAAGGTGGGCAGGAACGTCGTTATTATGCCCGCCCCAAGATCTGCCAGTTCTGCGCCGACAAGCACCTGGCGATCGATTATAAACAGGGAGACCTCCTGCGCCGGTTCGTGACGGACGAAGGCAAGATTCGCCCGCGCCGCCAGACCGGAACTTGCGCCCGGCACCAGCGCGAGCTGGCCACGGCGATCAAGCGCGCCCGCCATATCGCCCTGCTACCCTACACGGGTCATGCGTACGACGACGAACGCTAGCTAATTCAATTGGGGATCGACGGGAAGCATTTCCCGTCCTCCCTTTATTTGTTTGGCGAGGTCGCCTGACTTCGCATTGAGGCAACTATGGCAAAAAACAAGCCTACCAAGATTGTTACGAAAAAGCACCTGGCCCGCGAGGAACGGGAAAGGCAACAAACGCGGATCATCACCGGCGTCTCCATCGGCATCGTCGCCCTGATCGTCCTTGCCTTTGCGTACGGCCTTCTAAACGACTCGCTGTTCAACTATTGGCGACCGGCTGTTACCGTCAACGGGCAATCGCTGAGCATGCATGAGTTCCAGGTGCGTGTCCGGGCCCAGCGCCAATCCATCATCGGTCAGTACATGCAATACCAGCAGTTCGCCCAGATGTTTGGCATGGATCCGAATTCGGATCCGCAGCTTGCCCAGGCGCTAAACCAGTTCACCAATGAGTTGGATACTCCGTCGATCCTGGGCGGACAGATCATCGACTCGATGATCAACGACCTGGTCATCCGCCAGTATGCCAAGGCGAATGGGATCACGGTCACCGCAAACGACGTCGAAACCGAGATCCGCAATTCGCTGGCATACTACCCCAGCGGGACACCGACGGTTACCCTGACGCCGACCGAACTCGTGTATCCAACCCTGGATGCCACCCAGCTGGCCGTCATTTCGCCGACGTACACGCCAACCCTGGCCGCCACCTCGACGCCGCGTCCCACCTGGACGCCCAACCTGACTGCCACGGCCACCCCTCAGCCGAGTATTACCCCGACCGAGACCCCCTACACCCTGGCCGGCTATCAGTCGAAATACCAGGATACGCTGAAACAATACTCCCCTGATGGCATGAACGAGACTCTCTTCCGCAAAATCTACTATGAGAGCGGTATCTACCAGCAGCGCGTCCAGGACAAAGTCACCGCCGATGTTCCTCATGCACAGGAAGAGGTCTGGGCCCGCCAGATCCTCGTGGCCGACGAAGCCACCGCCAAGAGCATCCTTTCCGAGCTTCAGGCGGGTGGAGATTTTGCCACCCTGGCATCCAAGTACTCCCTCGACACCGCCACGAAGGACAAGGGCGGCGACCTGGGTTGGGTGGCCAAAGGCGTCATGGTCTCGGATGTCGAACCGACCGCGTTCGCCCTGAAAGTCGGCCAGACCAGCCAGCCGATCAAGAGCACCCTTGGATATTTCATCGTTCAGGTGCTGGGCCACGAAGTCCGGCCGCTTACCGACACTGAATACCAGACGGCCGTCTCCACTGCCTTCAATACCTGGCTTACGGACCAACGCAAGGCGGCCAAGATCGTCATCAACGCCAGCTGGACGAATTACATCCCCACCTCCCCCACCCTTGAAGAGGCCCTGGCTGCGGATTCCGCAACCCAGACAGCCTACGTCGCGACCTACCAGGCGCAATACGGCACCAAATAATAGACGAAGATAAAGCAACCAAAAGCGGCCGATCTCACGATCGGCCGCTTTTTGATTTAACGAACGAGGAGAACTATTTCAGATAGTCTTCCGAAATCTCATCCAGCTTCAAGCTGATGATCTGGCTGGCCGAGTCCCGGCCCATCGTGACGCCGTAGATCACATCGGCTGCCTGGACGGTATTGCGGTTGTGGGTGATGATGATGAACTGGGTTTCCTTGCTCAACTCCAGCAGGAGATCACGGAAGCGGCCGACGTTGGCTTCATCGAGCATGGCATCCACTTCGTCCATTACGCAGACCGGGGTCGGCGAGACCTTGAGCAGGGCAAAGACCAGGGCGATGGCCGTCAGGCTACGTTCACCGCCGGAAAGCAGGGAGAGTCCCTGTTCGCGCCGTCCTGGCAGCCGCGCTTCGATATCGATGCCGGTCTCGGTCAGGTTCTCCGGGTCGGTCAGCACCAGCCGGGCCGAACCACCCCCGAAGAGGCGATGGAAGATGGTATGAAATTGTTCCGCCACTGCGTCGAAGGTCTTTTGGAACTCGCGCCGGGTAAGTTCATCCAGTTCGGTGATCACCTGGTGCAGGTCCGCCTTGGCCTTGTCGAGGTCCTCCACCTGGGAAGTCAGGAAGGTGTGCCGCTCCTTGACCGAGTGGAATTCCTGCTGGGCTTCCGGGTTGATCGCCCCCATTCGCCGCAACTGCGCCCGCAAACGGGTCATATTCTCCTCGAGGTCCAGAGGCAGTTCCTGGACCACCGGCAGTTGTTCGACCATGCCTTCCAGCGGCAAGGGGACCGAGCCGGGCACATCGTTGGCATATTCGAAGGCCACCAGCCCGAAATCGTCTTCGATCTTCTGATGCAGGTTGGAAAGGGTCTCCTGCTTGCGACCCAGGTCGAGCTGGATCTGGTTGAACGTGCGTTCGACCCGCGCCAGCGCCGCCTGGCCCTCGGTTTCCTGTTTTTGCAGATCGGTTTCCTGAGCCTCGGCCGTCTCGAGCTCCTTTTCGGCCGGCTCGATCAATTTACGCAACTCTTCGAGCTGGACATTCATCCCGGCGGTCTGGTTGAGCTGGTTCTCCCGCTCGCCTTCCAGTCCTGACAGGGATTTGTCGATCTCACCCAGGCGGCTTTCGAGCTCCGCCTGCTGTTTTTGCGAATACGCCACGGCCTGTTCACGTTCCATCTGGCGGCCACGGGCGTCGCTAAGGGCGCGTTCGGCAACCGCCGAGCGCGTGGACCAAAAGGATACCTGCTCCTGGAATTCGTCGGTGTTGAGAGACGCCAGGGCAGTCGTCTGGGTCCGGATATTTTCCTGGGCCTGGACCGCCTCCTGCTCGCTTGCGGACAACGCACCGGCGGTCTGGGTGCGCTCCTTCTCCGCCTGTTCGATCTCTGCCGCCAGATCGGCCTTCTGACCGACCTGCCAATCCAGCTGGCGCTGGGCGGTCTCCGCCCGGACCTGGGATTGGCGTTCGTCATTCCGGGCAATCTCGAGCCCGCTGCGCGCCTGACTGATCTCATCCTGGCGGTCGGTCAGCTCTTCCCGGGCCGATGCCAACTGACCGGCCAGTTTTTGCAATTCGGTATCCATACGGGCGACCTGGCGGTCCGCCTCGGCCAGGGATTCCTGCAGCTCGCGCCGCTGGCGCGGCCGGCCCAGGGCCGCCGCCTTGGCAGGCTTACCCGCCAGGACCTGGCCAGTGGCGTAAAACACTTCACCGCGCAAGGTGACCGCGCGGACGCTGACGCCCTGGCCGGCAAGGACCCGCCGGGCCGCAGCCCGGTCGCGCACCACCAGCACCTGTCCGAGAAGAAGATCCAGTGCAGGGCGCATCTCGCCCGAGGCTTTCACGAGATCGGCAGCCACACCAAGGCAGTCGGCGTCTTTCGCGACCTTGAGGGGCGCTGCCGGGGTAAGCCAATCCAGGGGCAGGATAGAAGCCCGGCCGGATTGATCCGAATCGAGAAGGGCCAGGGCCTGTTCCGCGTCCCGGCCGGAAGTCAACAGGACTGCATCGGTATATTCGCCGAGGGCGGCCGCAATGGCGACCTCCAGCTCGGCCGACACGTCCAGCGCAGCCGACAGGGCACCGCGTGCCCCTCCCAACTTGGACTGGCGGGCAGCTTCCAAGAGCAGCTTGGCTCCATCGGCGTACCCGGCCAGCGATTGTTCCGCCTGCTCTAGCACATCCAACTGGGCTTTCAAGCGGGCCTGTTCGGCCTGTTTTGCAGCTCGGGCCGTCTGTTTTTCCTTGATCTCGGTTTCGAGATCGGCCAGGCGGTTCTGGGCCAGCTTCACCGCTCCTTCGGCCTTCTGGAGGGCGGTTTCGGCTTTCTGGCGGGCTGCCACGAACGCTTTCAATTCCAGGTCGGATTTTTCGACATCGGCTTCCGCCGCGGTGATCGCCTCGTTGGCAGCTTCCAATTTCTGTTTCTGTCCTGCTGTCCGGGCAGCCAGTTCATCCAACCGGGCCTGCTGGCCGGCGCGGCGTGCCGTCAGGTCGTTCAATTTCTGGCGGGCCTTCTGCAAGTCCGCCTCGAGGCCGGATTTCTTCGCGAGCGCCTCATCCAAGGCGGCCTGGGCCGACTTCATCTGGCTGCCGGCCTCGTCGTAATCGGACTGCAAGCGGGCAGTCTCGGCCGCAGTCTCCGCCAGGCGGTCCCGGGCAATGCGGAGCTCCTCCGCCAGGCGGGATTGCTCGCTCATGCCGGCCTGACGATTATCCAGGAGGGACCGCTGGCGCTCGTCCAGGACGGCCAGGGCCTGGCTGGTGGATTCACGGTTTTCATGAAGCTGGCTGGACTGGCGGTGCCAGGAATTCAGGCGCGCCCGCAATCCGTTCAAGTGATCCCGGAAAGTGGCGAAGTTCTGGCGGATGGCCTGATAGCTCGTCCGGGCCTCGTTCAATTTGGCTTCGTGCTCGCGGGATAACTCCATGACTTCGGTCAGTTCACGCTGGGCGCGATGCCAGTGAAAACCGTACCAGTCTAGAAGAAGCACCCGCAGGTCGGCCTGGAGCTGGGTATATTCCTGGGCACGGGCCGCCTGGCGTTCCAGGCTGCGCAGGCGAGGTTCGAGCTCAGCCAGTATGTCCAAGACACGATCCAGATTACGCTGGGTCGTCTCGAGCCGGCGAAGGGCTTCCTCCCGGCGGGAGCGATAGAGGCCGATCCCGGCGGCCTCTTCGAACAGGCGGCGGCGTTCGTCGGCCTTGAGCGCCAGGGAGGCGTCCACCAGGCCCTGGCCAAGGATGGTATAGGTGCGTTCGGAAAGGCCGGATTGCGCCAGCAGTTCGTTGATATCCTTCAAACGCACATGCTGGTTGTTCAACAGGTATTCGTTGCGCCCGTCCCGATAAGCGCGCCTGGCGAGGCCGACCTCGGAAAAATCCACCGGCAGCCAGCCGTTGGCATTGTCGAACGTGATCCCGGCAGATGCCATTCCGGCGCGCGGTCGCTGCTCGGAGCCGGCAAAGATCATGTCCTCGGTCTTCTTGGCCCGCAACAGGCTGTAGGATTGCTCGCCAAGGACCCAGCGCAGGGCATCTGCAATGTTGGATTTGCCGGAGCCGTTCGGTCCGACAATAGCCGTTATGCCTTCGGCGAATTCGAAGTTGGTCTTCGCGGCGAAGGTTTTGTATCCGTGGAGTTCAAGGGATTTGAGGCGTAAAGGCATCGAATATCAATTCATTCCATTGGGCTGTTTTCGATCGCATCCAGGGCCGATTGGGCAGCCAACCGGGTGGCAATTTGCTTATTATGTCCCTTGGCATGGCCGTAGGCCTGCCCGTTAATCCTGACCTCGATCTCAAAGGTCCGGTCATGATCCGGCCCGGAGACGCTGACGATCTGGTATTGAGGGATGCCCAGTTTATGTCCCTGGGACCATTCCTGAAGGCGGCTCTTTGGATCCTGCATATCGGACTGATACAGGAACTGGTCAGTGGCCGTTTCGAGCATCGGATGGATGAAGCGCTGGATCGAGTTGATATCCGTCTCCAGATACAACGCTCCGACCAGGGCTTCGAAAGTCGCACACAACAGCACGTCACGCTTCCGGCCCCCGGCCTGATCCTCGCCCCTGCCAAGGCGCATGGCCGGTCCCAGGTCGAAGGCGCGGGCGAATTCCGCCAGCTGCTCGGTGCAGACAAGTGCTGAACGCATCCGGGTCAATTCGCCTTCCGCCATCTCAGGGAAATGATTATAGAGCCAGGCCCCGACGGCGAAATCCAAGACTGCATCCCCCAGGAACTCCAGGCGCTCGTTATCTTCCAGCGCTTCAGGATGCTCGTTGATAAACGACCGGTGCGTCAGGGCACGCGTCAACAATAGTAAATTTTTGAAGGGAAGTCCCAGCCGTTGAGTTAATTCAGCCGGAGATTCTTCACGTTCCCCGTTCGGGGTGCGGTTCATGCCAGCCTCCCGGAACTCAGGGGGCGCCAGCCGCTTCACAGGGTCAAGCGGCTGGCGGTCACTTCGTTCCTGATAAGATGTCGGGCCGATTGTAACCCGATTCAATCAGCCTGACCAGCGTTTATGATACAATCCCATCCGCTATTATCATCGGAGGACACAATGTCTGCTCAACCTGCCAAAGAGCTCGATTTTCTGCAAACCGCCGAGATGGGACTGGGGGCATGGGCCTGGGGCGACCGAATTTTCTGGCATTATGGACATGGGTATACGGACGACGATATCGCCGAGGCCTTCCGGACCGCCCTGGCAGCCGGCATCAATCTGGTCGACACGGCGGAGATCTACGGCTCGGGGCGGTCAGAGCTGCTGCTCGGGAAATTCATCAAGGAAACCGAACAGCCGGTGGTGGTCGCAACCAAATTCTTCCCGATCCCCTACCGGTTCACCAGGAACAGCGTCGTCCGCGCCCTGCGCGGCAGTCTCGACCGGCTCGGGCTGGAGCGGGTCTATCTCTACCAACTGCACTGGCCGAGCCCGGTCGTCCCGATCGAAACGTACGTGGAAGGTCTGGCCCTGGCCGTCAAGGAGGGGCTGACCCGCCGCGTCGGCGTATCGAATTACAACATCGACCAGATGCAGCGGGCTTCCAAAGTCCTGGCAAAGTACGATCTGCCGCTTGCCTCCAACCAGGTGGAATATCATCTCCTCGACCGAAGCGTCGAACGGAGCGGCCTGCTCGATCGTTGCAAGGAGACTGGCGTCCGGCTGATCGCTTATTCGCCGCTGGCGATGGGACTGCTGACCGGGAAATACTCCGTCGAGACTCCTCCGCCCGGGCCACGCGGCCGCAAGTATGCATCCGTCTTGAAGGACCTTCCGACCCTGATCTCCCTGATGACCGAGATTGGCAAGGGCCATGGTGAGAAAACTCCCGGCCAGGTGGCCCTGAATTGGGTGATCTGCAAGGGAGGCCTGCCCATCCCGGGAGCAAAGACCAAGCGACAGGCCGAACAAAACGTAGGCGCTGCCGGCTGGAGGCTCACGCCGGAGGAAGTCCAGGCTCTGGACGCGGCCAGCGACAAGATTTCGTAAAAAGAACGATCGGGCGCTGAAGCGCCCGATCCCGTTTAATGCAGGATCTGGAAAAGGTCGTTATAGTCGTCCGTCCAGAGGCGCAGGCGAGGGGAATTGACATCGATCGGTTTCCCGTGTCCGGCAATGGCGGGATTGGCCAGCAGGGCCGGATCGCGGGACAGGAGAACCCAGACCGAAGGATATGTCGAAACGCCATCGCCGGGGTTGGTGATCATGATATTGCTGAGGTCGTAATGCTCGGCCAGCGCCAGGACGACCGGCGCCAGGTTGAGGTGGCTGTTGGTGATGTGAACGGCAAGGATGCCCCCCGGGTTGAGGTGCTTCAGGTAAAGCGCGAACGCCTCCGAGTCGAGCAGGTGGACCGGGATGGCGTCGCTGGAAAAGACATCCAGGGCGAGCACATCGTAATTCTGCGGCTGGCCGGCAGCAAGCTCCGCTTCCAGGGAAAGACGCGCGTCGCCCTGGACGATATCGATCTTCGCCGGGCTGTCCGACAGGTAGCTGAAATAACCGCCCTCGCCCCTGGCCAGGTCGATGACCTGCGGGTTGATCTCGTAAAAGCGATATACATCACCCGGTTGGCCGTAGACTGCCAAAGAGCCGATCCCCAATCCCAATACTCCCACCCGCATCCCCGAGCCGCGATTTGGATGGTTGAGGATCGCCAGACCGATTCCGCTGGACGCCCCATAATAGGAAGTCGGGATGGATTTCAAGCCCGGGTCATGGAACTGGAAACCGTGAATCGTAACGCCGTGCACGAGGGCAAAACGATGATAGGCAGTGATGTTCTGGTCGATCGAGCCGACATGGATCGGGATGACCGCGTAGAAATCCGTTTCCCGGACGCGCACGACGCCGAAGAAATTCCTCTGCAGGTAGATTTCATTTGTAAGGTCGGCGTGGATCTGCTCGTAGGACCGCAGGATCGTGATGGCGATTGCGCTCAAGAGAATGACGGCGTTGGTTACGAAAAGCCAGCGGCGGGAATCTTGCCTTCGGCGGATCACCGCAAGCAAAAACAGAATCCAGGCGAATGCCAGTCCCAGCGGAAGCTCCCAGTAACCCTTGAATAAATACGGTGCGATGAAGTTGATCGCCAGGCCGCCGACCGCTCCACCAATCGACACCATCAAATAGAAGGTGGTCAGGCGGGACGCATCCGGGCGCAGCCGATAGAGTTCACCGTGGCACACCATGCAGGCGGCAAACAAGGCGACCGAATAAATCCCGATTTGCGGCCAAATCCCCAGGGCAGCCGAACGACCAAGCGCCCAACCGGCCAGCGCGGTGGCTGCAAAGAAAACAACCAGGTATGCCTGCCGGGAATACCAGCGCTCATCCGCAAAGGCCAGGATAAATGTCAGCAGATAGATGGTCAGCGGCAGGACCCACAAAAATGGAATCACGGCGACTTCCTGGGTGATCTGGCTGGTGACGGCCATGAAGAGGATCGAAGCCGCGGCGGCCAGGCCGATCCACAGGAGGGCATCCGCGACAGAAAGACGCGCCGTCGTCGTCCCGGTATTGGGGTCGGTTTTTCGATCCGCCTGAAAGCGGCCGGTCCGTAACGATTGAACAGTCCCATAGGCCGAAAGCCCGGCATAAACAAGATAGGCAATGGACCAGATCCAGCCCTGCCAGGGCAGGCTTAGATTCGGCTCGATCAGGATGGGATAGCTGACCAGGGCAAGCAGCGAGCCGATGTTGGAGAGGGCGTACAACCGATAGGCGGTTTTCTCCGGAAGCGCCCGGTGGTACCAGGTTTGGATCAGGGGGCTGTTGGAGGCAAGCAGGAAATAAGGCAGGCCCACGGATACGAGGAGGAGCTTGAAGATCTGCCCGACCGGGAAAGCATTCCCTTGCGGCTTCCAGGCCGCGCTTGGAGTGATCGGGGATTTCCAGGCCAGGCCCAACCCAACGACCAGCAAGGCGGATATCCCCAGCAGGACCAGGTGAACCGTCTCACGACGACGCGCCTTCCCGGTCAACCAGGCCGCATAGGCATAGCCGCCGGTTAGAAGGATCTGGAAAAACAACATGACCGTCGACCAGACAGCCGGGGTCCCGCCGAACCAGGGAAGGATGTACTTGGCGATCATCGGCTCGACTTGGAAAACCAGGAAGGCCGAGAGGAAGATGCACAGGGTGAAGTAGGCCATAAGATACCTCGTCTTATTTTACCTGCTGGCGGGTAATCTGATGTAAAATCACGCCTATTCTTATTGATAAAAGGGTATTGGAGATGACAACTCGGAAAAACGTTTTCGTGGTCGGCGGGACCGGCTTTCTCGGCTACCATGCCATTTTGGAATTCCTCCGGGATGGCTGGAGTGTCACGGCGATCGGGCTTCCGCCCGCGCCCCCGCCGGACCTTTATCCTCGATCTGTCAAAGTAATTCTGAAAAATCTGGACAAGGCCACCGACGAGGAATTGCTGGCCCTTCTTCATGGGCACGATGCTCTCGTCTTCGCGGCCGGCCTGGACGACCGCTATACCCCCAAGAAACCGTCCTATCCGAAATTCCATCACGCCAACGTGGAGGTGCCCGTCCGGTTGCTGAACCTGGCAAAACAAGCCGGGGTGAAGCGCGCTGCTGTACTTGGTTCGTATTTCGTCCATTTCGACCGTCTCTGGCCGGAGATGAAATTATCAGAACGGCACCCGTACATCCGCAGCCGCCTCGAGCAGGAGAAAGCCGTGACCTCCATCCCGGGATTGGCCGTGAACGTGCTCGAGTTGCCATACATTTTCGGCAGCCTGCCTGTCCGGGGATGGAAACCACTTTGGGCGCCGCTGGTCAAATACCTCCGTGCGGCCAAGACGATTTTCTACATGCGAGGCGGCACAGCCTGTATCACAGCCGAGACCGTCGGGAAGGCCATTCTCGGCGCCGTCAAGTTTGGCGAAGCCGGGAAAACGTATCCGATCGGGGATGAGAACCTGTCCTGGACGGAGCTTCTCACTCGCCTGGCAGCCGCAGACAACCGTCAGGTGCGGGTCGTGGCCTTGCCCGCCTGGCTCGTCAGACTTGGCCTCGATGGGATGTGGCTCCTCCATCAAATCCAGGGCAGGGAAGGCGGGCTCGATCCGCGCTTCTTTGCCCCACTTCAGACCGCCAAGACTTTCCTCGACCCGCAGCCTTCGAGGCAGGCCCTCCACTACGAAACCGGCGGCCTGAATGAGGCCTTTCGCAAGACCGTGGAAGCTTGTAACCCTTGATTCGGAGGCGATGATGAACGAGGAGAAGATCGGATTGATCGCCGCCATGCCTTCGGAGAGCGCTGCCCTGCTCCGGCTCTTCCGGGGCCGGAAACGCATCCGGATCGGATCGTTGCCCGGGGCCGGTTTCCAGCGCGGCGGACGGGAATGCATCTTGGTCACTTCCGGGATGGGCACCCGGCGCGCCGCGGAGGCCGCCCGGATCCTGATCGAAACCGCCCATCCCAGCTGCCTGATCTCCTTCGGGATAGCCGGCGCCGTCCGGGAGGATTTAAACATCGGTGACGTCGTCCTGGCAATGAAAAATTACACCTTCGAGGGCGGGTCGCTCAGCGCACCCCGGCCTCTCGCCCCGTTGTCGGGCGGGGCGCGGGCGGCTGTTGCACAAGTTCTTCGCCCCTTCGATGCCCGTCTGTTTGCCGGGTCTGCGGTCACGACCCGGGAGGCTCAATTAGGCCCGCAATCCTCGCCGCAGCTCGAGAATCCCGTCCTTGAAATGGAAACCGCCGGGATCCTCCAGGCAGCCGCCCCGGGGGGAATCCCACTGGTCGTCCTACGCTCGGTAAGCGACGGTCCCCAATCCCCCATTCCCTTCGACCTGGAAACGGTCATGGACGACGATTACAAACTCCGCCCGGCCGCGATGCTCAAGGCGATCCTCAAACATCCCGAGATCCTTCTCCAATCCGGGCGGATGGCCCGCAACAGTCGGGTCGCAGCCGACAACGCCGCCCGGGCTGTCCTGGCCGTCCTGGACCAGCCGGCAAGTTTTCTCCAATCGTGACGTAAGCCGGTTTTTTCCAATTTCTTGTGAGCGACTTTCCCCGGCTTGACCCGGGGAGCGTTTTCGTTTAGAATAATTTAGGTTATCCTAAATTATTCTTTAGTCTATGAATGAACCCCTGACCCAGAACATCCAGGACTATCTGAAAGCCATCTATGGCCTGACCGGCGACGGAAAGGAAGCCTCCACCACCGCCCTGGCGGCGCGGCTGGGCATCGCCCCGGCCTCCGTAACGGGAATGCTGCAGAAGCTGGCCGCGTTGAATCCCCCCCTGGTGAGGTATCAAAAACATCAGGGAGCCCGCCTCACCCCGGAAGGAGAAAGGGCGGCGCTCGAGGTGCTGCGCCACCACCGTCTGCTCGAAGCCTACTTGGTCGAGAGCCTCGGGTATTCCTGGGATGCCGTCCACGAGGAAGCCTGCAAGCTCGAGCACGTCATCTCGGAAGAGTTCGAGACGCGAATTGCCGCGGCTCTCGGGAACCCGGAACGCGATCCGCACGGAGCGCCGATCCCATCTGCGGACCTGGTGATGCCGTCGACCAAAGACGTCCCCTTGAGCAGCCTGCGCAGCGGCGCCCGGGTTGTCGTCCACCGGGTACGCTGTGAAGAGACCGCCCTTCTCCGCCACCTGGAGGAGCTGGGAATGGTGCCCGGAGCGAGCGTGGCGGTGCTGGGCTTCTCGCCATTCGATGCAAACTTGACGGTCCAGGTCGAAGGAAAGCAGCCGGTCGTCATCGGTCCAGCCATTTCCAATCAAATCTTTGTCGAACTTCAGGATTAATCCCCATGCCCACGAATAGACTATCCAGCAACGTAAGGAACAGCACGACATCGACGACGCGGGATGCCAAGGAAGTCCTTTCCGGACGGAGCAAGAAGTCCTGGTTCATCCGGCTGCTGCCCTTCCTCGGACCGGCGTTCATTGCCAGCATCGCGTATGTGGATCCGGGGAACTTTGCCACGAATATCCAGGGCGGGGCCCAATTCGGCTATGAACTTCTCTGGGTGATCATGGGCAGCAACCTGATGGCGATGCTCCTGCAAGCCTTGTCCGCCAAGCTGGGAATTGCAACCGGTAAGAACCTCGCCGAACACTGTCGGGAGCGCTTCCCGCGCTGGGTCGTCTGGGTCATGTGGGTCCTGATGGAACTGGTGGCAATGGCCACGGACTTGGCCGAGTTCCTGGGCGCGGCCGTGGCATTGAATCTGCTCTTCGGGCTGCCGCTCTGGATCGCCGGGCTCCTGACAGCCGTGATCACGTTCGTCATCCTGAGCCTGGAACGCTACGGCTTTCGCCCGCTCGAGGCGGTCATTACCGGATTCCTGGCGATCATCGCCGTCAGCTATGTGGTCGAAATGCTGATCGGGCATCCCAACTGGCCCGCGATCGGTTACAGCACCTTCGTCCCACACTTCACGAATTCCCAGAGCATCCTCCTGGGAGCCGGCATCCTGGGGGCCACAGTCATGCCGCACGCCCTGTTCCTGCATTCCGCCCTGACCCAGGGACGGGTCGTGGTGAAGAAGCCGGAACAACAAAAGAAGCTCTTCCGCTACGAAATCATCGACGTGGTCATTGCCATGGTCATTGCCAGTTCGGTCAACGCGGCCATGCTGATCACCTCCGCGGCCGCCTTCCACACCGGCGCTGTCAGCGTCGGAACCCTCGAAGAGGCGTATAAAACTCTTCAGCCGCTCCTCGGTCCGGCCGCCGGGATCGTCTTCGGGGTGGCCCTGCTTGCATCGGGTCTTTCCTCTTCGTCGGTCGGGACCATGGCCGGCCAGGTCATCATGCAGGGATTCCTGCACTACCACATCCCGCCCTGGGTACGCCGGGTGGTGACGATCGTCCCCTCGCTGATCGTCATTTTTGCCGGCCTCGACCCGACCCGCACCCTCGTGATCAGTCAAGTCGTGTTATCATTCGGATTGCCTTTTGCAGTAGTCCCGCTGGTCATGTTCACCAGCCAGAAAAACATCATGGGCGCCCTGGCCAACAATCGTCTGACCACGCTGATCGCCAGCTTGTGCGCCGCGCTCATAATCTCCCTGAACATTTTCCTCCTCTACCAGACTTTCTTCGGGAAATAAGCTTATGTTCAAGCATATCCTTGTTCCTCTCGACGGATCCCACCTTGCCGAAGCCGCCCTGCCCGCTGCGACCACCCTGGCCCAAACGCTCAAGGCACCCGTCACCCTGTTGCACATCATCGAACAGGATGCGCCCGAGGCAGTCCATCGCGACCGGCACCTGACCGATGCGGCCGAGGCGCAAAGCTACCTGAAAGATGTCGCCAGCCGGTTCGGGGTGAAGGTGGAGACCCACGTCCACACCGCCCCGGTCCAGGATGTAGCCCGCTCGATCGTCGACCATGCCGCCGACGAGTTCCAGCCCGACCTGATCATCCTGACCTCCCATGGGAATGCCGGGATGCACGACCTGTTCTTCGGGACGATTGCCCAGGAAGTCGTCGCGGCCGGGGGCACCCCGGTGATGGTCATGAAGCCGACCGAATCGTTCGGCCCATTCAACCTTCGTCGTATTCTCGTTCCTCTGGACAACGAGTCGGTCCACGACACGGTCTTGCCGCTCGCCACGGAACTTGCAAAAGCCTGCAAATCCCAGTTGGACCTGTTGTGTGTCATCCCGACTTATGGGACCGACTCCGGCGAGCACGCTGCAGCCGGGACGATGCTTCCGATGACCGCCGCCGCCTACCTGGATATCGCCGAGGAAATCGCCCATGAGCATTTCCAGGCCCACATCGAACAATTCGAGGAAGCAGACATCCCGGCAACTGCCGAGATCGCCCGCGGCGACCCGGCGACCGTCATTGCAAAAACTGCCGAGCGGATCGGGTCCGATCTGATCCTGTTCGGCACCCACGGCCGGATCGGTTTGGATGCCTTCTGGAATCGTTCCGTGACTGCGGCGGTCGCCCGCCGTACGCAAATCCCGCTGCTGCTCATCCCCGTACAAAAAGACAAAGACAGCGATGCATGATTTCCTCCCCAGCCTCCAGGCCTGGCAATTATTCTTCTCGTAGGAATCCCTACTTATCGTTCATATTGGTTTCAGGAGGCAAATCATGAAAATCGGATTGCAAATCCCAAGTTTCACCTGGCCGGGCGGACCGAAGATCATCGGCGCCAAGCTGGCCGAGATCGCCAGGACGGCGGACCAAGCCGGCTTCTACAGCCTGTGGGTGATGGACCACTTCTTCCAGATCGGCAACGTCGGACCGGCCGAAAACGAAATGCTGGAAGGGTACAGTACGTTATCCTACCTGGCCGGCTTTACCAAAAAAGTCAAACTCGGCACGATGGTCACCGGCGTGGTCTACCGGCACCCGGGCATCCTGGTCAAAACGGTCTCGACCCTGGACGTGCTCTCGGGCGGGCGG
The DNA here is from genome assembly GCA_035506155.1 of Anaerolineales bacterium. Lineage (GTDB taxonomy): Bacteria > Chloroflexota > Anaerolineae > Anaerolineales > Villigracilaceae > UBA877. The sequence continues at coordinate 6,618 of DATJPX010000170.1, read as the reverse complement.
GCCTACCTCGGCATCGGCGCCGCCTGGAACGAGCAGGAGGCCAAGGGCCTCGGCATCCCCTTTCCTCCGCTCAAGGAACGTTTCGAGCGGTTGGAAGAGACGTTGAAGATCGCCCAGCAAATGTGGGCCGGCGATGAGAGTCCCATCGAAGGCAAACATTATCAGTTCGAGCGGCCTCTCAACCGCCCGCAACCTCTCTCGCAACCTCATCCCCCCATCCTGATCGGCGGCACCGGAGAGAAGAAGACCCTCCGGTTGGTGGCGCAGTATGCCGACGCCTGCAACATTTTCGCCCGGATGGGATTGGAGACGGTCCGGGCGAAACTCGAGGTGCTGAAGACCCATTGTGCGAACGTCGGGCGGGATTACGCCGAGATCGAAAAAACCACCCTCGACACGGTTCATCTTGCAGCCGGAAAGACGAGTCCCTCCGATGTGATCAAGACCTGTCGCGACCTGGCCGACCTGGGCATTCAGCACGCGATCTTCAACATGCCGAATGTATCCGAGATCAAGCCTCTCGAGATCTTCGGCAAGGAGATCATCCCGGCCGTGGCGGAATTCTAAGCCCCCGCTCCAACCATTTCAACATCAACCGAAAAAAAGCCGCTTCCGAGAAACAACCGGAAGCGGCTTTTTTGATTCTAACAAATCTCTAAGGTCCAATTCCTTGACAACCGGTTGGGACGCGGATATAGTTCACGCCGCTTAACTAATTAAGGACGTTAATTATGTCATCGACGAAAGCTGTTGCAGAGGTCATCCGGGAATGGTCGGAAGTTTTCATGCGCCGCTCGGGGCGTGATTTCCGGGGATTCATGGAGGAGACCGGCCTGTCATTTTCCCAGATCAATATCCTGATGCGCCTGCATCACGGCGGCAAGTGTGGCGTCACCGAAATCGGGGAAAGGCTGGGGATCACCAACGCGGCCGCCAGCCAATCCATCGACCGGTTGGTCGTCCAGGGGCTGATCGAGCGTACCGAGGATCCCGAGGACCGACGCGCCAAGCAGCTCGCCCTTACCCAAAAAGGCCGCACGCTGGTCGAACAGGGCATCGGCGTTCGCAGTGAATGGATCGAAGGCGTAACCGAATCACTGACATCCTCCCAGCGGGAGATGATCATTTCAGCGCTTACCCTGCTCACCGAGTCGGCCAGGAAAACCGAGGATTGATTTCGATATGATATCTGCCGTTTGTCTTCACACTCAATTCACATTCTGTCGATACACTGTCGCGTAGAAATTTTAATAAGGAGTAAGGACCAACATGCTACGTCTCGTAAAGTACCTCAAGCCCTATCTACTCTTAATCCTGATCGCCATTGCCCTTTTGTTCGTCCAGGCCAATGCCGATCTTGCCCTGCCTGACTATATGTCGAACATCGTCAACTACGGCATCCAGCAGGGTGGGGTGGAAAACGCAGTACCGGTCGCGATCCGAAAGAGCGAAATGGATATCGCGACCCTGTTCATGAGCGACCAGGACAAATCTGCCGTGATGGCAGACTACGCACTGGTGGACCAGAGCTCCGCCGACTACACGGCGGATGTCAAGCTGTACCCGCAACTGGCCAAGGAGCCGATCTACGTTCTGAAGAACGTCGACAAAGCGGAGATCACCAAGTTGAACCCGATCATGGGAAAGGCGCTTCTGGTGATGACGTTCGTCCGGCAGATGGCAGCCAACCCGGCCGCAGCACAGGCAGCCGGATTTGGTTCTTACCTTTCCAAGGTCCCGGCAGGAACGGACATTTTCTCGCTGTTCCCCATGATGCCGCCCGCCGTGGAAACACAGGTCATCACCATGATCAAAACGATGGCCGACCAGAAATTGAACACGCTTGGCGACAGCATGATTGTCCAAATGGCAGCCGGCTCGGTGAAGAACGAATACGGCGCCCTGGGGATGGATACCAACAGCTTGCAGACGAATTACATTCTGCGCGTGGGCGCGCTGATGCTGCTGCTGACGCTTCTTTCGGGCGCCTGCACCATTGCGGTCGGTTTCTTTGCCGCCCGTACCGCTGCCGGCCTAGCGCGTGACCTGCGCCGGAATGTCTTCGAGCGGGTCGAGAATTTCTCCAGCACGGAATTCGACAAGTTCTCCACCGCCTCGTTGATCACCCGCTCGACCAACGACATCACCCAGATCCAGATGGTGGTCATCATGATGATGCGCATGGTCATCTATGCGCCCATCATCGGCATCGGCGGGGTGATCCGGGCAGTTGGCAAAAGCGCCAACATGTGGTGGATCATCGCGTTGGCAGTGGTCGTCCTGCTCGGCCTGATCCTGACCGTTTTCTCGATCGCACTGCCCAAGTTCCGCAGCATCCAGAACCTGATCGACCGCCTGAACCTGGTCATGCGCGAAAACCTGTCTGGCATGATGGTCATACGCGCCTTCAACATGCAGAAATCCGAGGAGAACCGATTCGACAAGGCCAACCAGGACCTGACCGGAACCCTGCTGTTCATCAACCGTGTCATGGTGGTGATGATGCCGGTCATGATGCTGGTAATGAACCTGGTCATGATCACCATCATCTGGGTCGGCGCCCACCAGGTGGCGGACTCGTCCATCCAGGTCGGCGATATGATGGCTTTCATGCAATACGCCATGCAGATCCTCTTCGCCTTCCTCATGCTCTCGATGATGTTCATCATCCTGCCACGCGCCTCCGTTTCCGGCGACCGCATCGCGGCCGTTCTGGACACCGAACCGCATATCAAGGACCCCGAAGAGCCAAGGCAATTCCCGGCAGGTGCCAAAGGCAACATCGAGTTCCGTAATGTGAATTTCCGCTATCCTGGCGCGGAAGAGGATGTCTTGCACGATATCAACTTCACCGCCAAGCCGGGGCAGACGACCGCCTTCATCGGCACGACCGGCTCCGGGAAATCCACCATCGTAAGCTTGATCCCGCGCTTTTACGAGGTCAGCGAAGGCGCCGTTCTCGTAGACGGAATCGATATCCGCGATGTAGCCCAGCACGACCTGCACGAGCGGATCGGCTTCGTCCCTCAGAAGAGCAGCCTGTTCTCCGGGACGATCGAAAGCAACCTGCGCTATGCAGACGAAAATGCAAGCGATGACGAATTGAAACTGGCCGCTGACATCGCCCAGGCCAGCGAGTTCATCAGCTCCAAACCGGAAGGCCTGCAATCGGAGGTCGCCCAGGGCGGTATGAACCTTTCAGGCGGGCAGAAACAGCGTATGGCCATTGCCCGCGCCCTGGTCAAAAAGGCGCCCATCTACATCTTCGATGACAGCTTTTCGGCCCTGGATTACAAGACTGATGCGGCTCTGCGCAAGTCACTAAAAGAGCACACCGGATCAAGCACCCTGCTGATAGTCACCCAGCGTATCGCCACCATCAAGAACGCCGAACAGATCATCGTCCTGGATGAAGGCCGCATCGTTGGCAAGGGCACACACCAAGAATTGATGAAAGACTGCGAAGTTTATCGGGGCATTGCCCTTTCGCAGTTGAGCAAGGAGGAGTTGGCATGACCGTGCACAATACAAGTTCAAGCGCACCCGCCCAGCGCGGCGGCATGATGGGCGGCCGCGGCCGCGGACCGATGGGCGGCGGTCCGATGGCCATGATGAAAGGCGAGAAGCCGCGCGATTTCAAAGGCACCCTGAACAAGCTCGTCAAATATCTTGGCCAGTATCGCGGCCTGATCCTGGTTGTCTGGCTGCTGGCCATCGCTTCCACGGTGGCATCCATCGTCGGGCCCAAGATCCTCGGCAAAGCCACCACCAAGCTGTTCGAAGGTGTCATGGCCAAGATCGCAGGCACCGGCACGATCGATTTCACTTATATCGGCAATATCATCGTCCAGGTCCTTTTGTTGTACGTCATCTCGGCCGCCCTTGCCTACATCCAAGGTTGGGTCATGACCAACGTGGCCATCAACATCACCTATCGGTTCCGCAAGGATATTTCCGAGAAGATCAACCGCATGCCGTTCAAATACTTCGACGGCACTAACCACGGCGAAATCCTCTCGCGCATCACCAATGACGTGGACACGGTCAGCCAGACCCTCAACCAGAGCCTGACCCAGATCATCACTTCGGTCACGACCGTGGTGGGCGTCCTGGTAATGATGCTGACCATCAGTTGGCAGATGACGTTGGTGGCGATCGCCATGCTGCCAATTTCCTTCGGGATCATCGGCTTCATCATCAACAAGTCACAGGTGTTCTTCAAGCGCCAGCAGGACTACCTGGGTCACATCAACGGCCATGTGGAAGAGATGTACGGCAGTCACATGGTGGTGAAGGCCTTCAATGGAGAGGCCAAGAGCATCGAGCAATTCGACCAGATCAACGGCGTCTTGTATGACTCGGCCTGGAAATCCCAATTCCTGACCGGGCTGATGTTCCCAATCATGAACTTCGTTGGCAACCTGGGCTATGTAGCCATCTGCATCCTGGGCGGCTACCTGGCCATCAAGGGCACCATCACCATCGGCGACATCCAGGCTTTCATTCAGTACGTCCGCAACTTCACCCAGCCGATCACCCAGATCGCCAACATTTCCAATGTCCTCCAGCAGACCATGGCCGCGGCGGAACGTGTCTTCCAGTTCCTGGCCGAGGAAGAAGAAATCCCCGATACCGAGAGCCTGCTCACCGCAGAGCACATCGAGGGCCGGGTGGATTTCAAGGATGTGCACTTCGGCTACAACCCGGACAAGATCATCATCAACGACTTCTCGTTCTACGCCGAACCCGGCCAGAAGATCGCCATCGTCGGGCCCACCGGAGCCGGCAAGACCACCATGGTCAAGCTGTTGATGCGCTTCTACGATGTCAACGGCGGGTGCATCACCGTGGACAACCATGACGTCAAGGAATACAAGCGGAACGACCTGCGCTGCTCATTCGGCATGGTCCTCCAGGACACCTGGCTGTTCAACGGCACCATCATGGAGAACATCCGCTACGGACGGGCGACTGCCACTGACGAGGAAGTCATTGCGGCTGCCAAGGCCGCCCACGCCGACCACTTCATCCGGGCCCTGCCAGGCGGGTACGACTTCGTGCTCAATGAAGAAACCAGCAACATTTCCCAGGGCCAGATGCAGTTGCTGACCATCGCCCGGGCCATTCTGCTCGACCCGGCCATGCTGATCCTGGATGAGGCGACCAGTTCGGTGGATACACATACAGAGGTGTTGATCCAGAATGCCATGCTCGATTTGATGAAGGATCGGACCAGCTTTGTCATCGCCCACCGCCTTTCCACGATCCGTGAAGCAGATTGGATCCTGGTGATGAAGGATGGCGACATCGTCGAGCAGGGCAAGCACGAAAAATTGCTCTCAAAGAAGGGTTTCTACGCCGAGCTTTACAACAGCCAGTTTGAAGGCAAGGAAATCTAGGAAAGCAGTGAACAAAAAACAGCCGGAGACATTCCTGTCTTTGGCTGTTTTTGATTCATGCAAGCATTCAATTTGGAGTAAAATCATCCGAATGATCAAGCCATACGAATGTACCCAATGCGGCTCCACCGATTTCGAAGACGCCGGGCCGGACCGGGTCCGCTGTGCTCATTGCGGCAGTCTCTTCGAAGTGGTCACCCGGGAACCGACCCTGACCATCGATGAAGGTGCGGACGTGGTCTTTGGCAAAAACGCGGACGTGGAAATCCACGGGGAGGTGGATATCAAGCGAGGTGCGAAGGTGGATATCGAGGGCAGGCTCGAAGTCGATCAGGATTCTACGAAAAAGAAATTCGACCTAAGGCGGATCAGGCCTGAATAACCGTCCTGAGATCAATGAGCGGCCAGATAATCCGAAATGGCCGTATCGTAGTGGGCGGTCATTTTGAACCCTTTGACAGCCAGGCGCTTGCGCATCTCATCCGGCACGGCCCCCGCCTTCAGCGCGGCTGACACCCCGGTGTAATCGGATGGATCGCAGACCAGCGTGACCCGCTCATGGTTCTTGGCGGCCGCCCGGATAAGCGTCACCCCGCCGATGTCGATATTCTCGATCACCTCGGCGTAATCCACGCCCGGCTTGGCGATCGTCTCCTCGAACGGATACAGGTTGACCGCCACCAAGTCGATGTAATCCCAGCCCAAATTGAGCAGTTGTTTGTGATCCTCAACCGTCGGGCGAGCCAGCAGGCCGCCGTGTACGGCCGGATGGAGGGTCTTGACCCGTCCCCCCAGGATCTCGGGAGACTTTGTGTATTCGGCTACCTCAATGGCATCCAAGCCACTCTCGTGAAGGAGTCTGGCCGTTCCGCCCGAGGCAAGCAGCGTCCAACCGAGGTCCGCCAGGCCTTTGGCAAAGTCGACCAGCCCGGTTTTGTCGAAAACTGAAAGAATGGCTTTTGGCATTATTCTTCCTTTCCCGAAACGGATGAATTCAAAGCTTTGACTAATAGGGAGTGCTCAACGGTATGTACGCGCTGCTCGAATTGCTCCAGGGATTCTCCCGCCCGGAAAAGAATCGCTTCTTTCGCCAGCACCGGTCCCACATCCACGCCCTCGTCCGGGACCAGGTGTACCATCACACCTGAGCGGTCGATCTCTCCTTTTTGCCAAGCTTCATATGCCCGCTCGATGGCGTGCGTGCCCGGGAAGGTGCCGG
>DATJPX010000169.1:0-9032 GCA_035506155.1 Anaerolineales bacterium | reverse complement strand
GAGAACGCTCCCCTGCAGCAATCCCTGCAGGCCGTCGCCGAGTGGGTCGAGCGGAACTGGCTGGATATTACGGTGATCGAAAACCATATCGAATTATTTTAGGGGCCGACCTGGGTCCCCTTCGGGGATGCTTCGCGATGTCGGCCCGGGGCGGACACGTCGGTCTGCCCCTACCGGAGGAAATATGGATCTGCAATTAAAGGATAAATCGGCCCTCGTCACCGGCTCCAGCCGCGGGCTGGGATATGCCACCGCCCTCGCCCTGGCCCGGGAGGGCTGCCGGGTGGCCGTCAACAGCCGGGAGGAGGCCAAGGCGGCCGCCGCGGCCAAGGCGATCGGCGCGGAGACGAAAGCCAGGGCGATCGGCCTGGGCGGGGACGTGGCCGACCCGGACGTACCGGCCCGGCTGGTGGGGGAGGCCGCCCGGGCCTTCGGCGGACTGGACATCCTGGTCTGCAACGCCGGCGGGCCGCCCTCCGGGGCGTTCGACTCGTTCGACGAGGCTGCCTGGCAGAAGGCCATCGACCTGTCGTTCATGAGCCATGTCCGCCTGATCCAGGCCGCCTTGCCATATCTGAAGCAGTCCAAGGCGGCCAGCGTGCTGACGGTCACCTCCTATTCGGTCAAGCAGCCCATCCCGAACCTGGTGCTTTCCAACAGCATCCGGGCGGCCACCGTCGGACTGACCAAATCCCTGGCGCTGGAATTGGGCTCGCAGGGCATCCGCTTCAACTCCATCCTGCCGGGCTGGACCGAGACCGAGCGGGTCTACGACCTGATGAAGGCCCGCGCCGCCCAGAACAAGAGCGACATCGAAGAAGAGATCAGCAAACAATCGAAGGACAGCCCGCTCGGCCGGATGGGACGGCCGGAGGAGTTCGCCAACGCAGCCGCTTTCTTGGTCTCGCCGGCGGCCAGCTACATCACCGGCGTCATGCTGACCGTCGACGGCGGGATGTACAAGGGCACGCTCTGAGCGAGCCTGCAAATCCAACTTTATCCGTGACTTCGCGAGGTAAAATGAAGACCTGCCTGAACTGCCAGAAAACTGAACAGGAAGTGCCCCTGGTGACCCTCCAGTACCGGGGCCAGCCGGCCTATATCTGCTCCGAGTGCTTCCCGACCCTGATCCATTCCCCGGCCAAGCTGGCCGGCAAGATCCAGGATGCCGAAAAGATCCAGCCTGCCCGGCACGATCATTAGGGGAGCCGGATGACCGGATAGCAACGATGGAGTGACCGACAGGCAGTGGATTTCCCTGCTTTCGGATCCATTCTGGAAAGGATTGCCGATGCCCGATCCACGCGTGACCAAACTTGCCCAGGTGATGGTCCATTATTCCCTGGCCATCCAGCCCGGCCAACAGCTCCAGATCCGCACCCACCCGATTGCCGAAGAACTCACCCTGGCCGTTTACGAGGAAGCCATCAAAGCGGGTGCGAACGTCTTCATCCAGAACGCCGTCCCCGGGACGGAGGAGATCTTCTATAAACATGCCTCGGATGCCCAGCTGGACTACATCTCCCCGGTCCGCAAGCTGGTCACCGAGACCTTCGATGCCAGCCTGTCGATCTGGACCGAACACAACGCCCGCTCGCTCTCGGGCATCGACCCGGCCCGCCTGGCCCGGGTCAGCAAGGCCGGCGCGCCGCTCCAGAAGACGTTCTTCGACCGGTCTGCCAGGGGCGAGCTGCGCTGGTGCCTGACGGCCTATCCCTCCCACGCCATGGCCCAGGAAGCGGACATGTCGCTGGCGGATTACCGCGAGTTCGTCTACGGAGCCGGGATGCTGAACGAAGACGACCCGGTCGCCTTCTGGCGGGCGGAAGGGAAGAGGCAGCAGAAGCTGGCGGACTGGCTGAAGGGCCGCGACCAGGTCGTCCTCAAGGGAGCCAACGTGGACCTGAAGATGTCCATCCAGGGGCGCGTCTTCATCCCCTGCGACGGGCAGCTCAACTTCCCGGACGGGGAGATCTTCACCGGCCCGGTGGAGGATTCGGTCGAGGGCTGGGTCCGCTTCAAATATCCGGCCCTCGAATACGGCCAGGAAGTCACCGACATCGAGCTGTGGTTTGAGAAAGGCCGGGTCGTCAATGAGAAAGCCTCCAAGAACCAGGCGCTGTTGACCTCCATGCTCGACACCGACGCCGGAGCGCGCAGCCTGGGCGAGTTCGGCATCGGCACGAATTACGGCATCGACCGGTTCACCAAGAACATGCTCTTCGACGAGAAGATGGGCGGCACCATCCACCTGGCCGTTGGGGCGGGCTACCCGGAGTCGGGCTCCAAAAACGAATCGGGGATCCATTGGGACATGCTCTGCGACATGGCGGATGCCGAAATCATTGCAGATGGCGAACTTTTCTACAAAAATGGGAAACCTGTGGTTTAATTGATTCGTTCGATAATATTTCAGTGACTGCGATGGAGAATGTCGGCGAAATTCTTTGAGGCCATCAAAAATGGCGACCGGACGGTAGTCGAAAGCATGATCGCGGAAGATCCCAGGTTGTTGCATGCCACCGACCTGGAAGGCCTCTCGCCGATCCTGCTGGCGGCTTACAACCACCGGCCCGAGATCGCCGAAATCCTGGCCGACCACACCGTGACCCTCTCCATCTTCGAAGCGGCCGCGACCGGCAAGTACCAGCAGATGGTCATGTTCATCGCCAAAAGCCCTGAGCTGGCCAACGCCTACGCCCAGGACGGTTACCAGCCGCTTGGGCTGGCGGCTTTTTGCGGGCACGTCAAGGTGGTGGATTTCCTGCTCAAAGCCGGCGCCTGGCCCAATTCGGTATCGCGCAGCAAGTCGAAGGCCACCCCGCTCCATTCCGCCGTGTCCGGCGGGTACATCGATATCGCCTACCGTTTGCTGGAAGCCGGGGCCGACCCGAACGTCCAGCAGGTCGATGGCCTGACGCCGCTCCACTACGCCGCCCAGAACGGCCAGGTGGACATGATCCGGATCCTGCTCGAATATGGAGCCAACCTGCCGGTCCAGGATAAGAACGGGAAAACGGCCCTCGACCTGGCGACGGAGAAGGGCCACAAGATGGCGGCCATGCTGCTGCGATCGGGCATCACCAAACGCTTCCGGAAGGTCCAAAACCTGTCCTGAACAGCAAAAAAGTTCCGGCGCCAGCGGCCGGAACTTTCCTTGCCAGTCCCTTGAATACGAACACGGAGTTCAGCCAATGGATAACCCAACCATCCAAACCATGCTCAGCCACCGGTCGGTCCGGAAGTACACCAGCCAGAAGCCGACCGAGGAAGTCCTCGAGACCATCGTCCGGGCCGGGCAGCAGGCTCCCTTCGCCTCCCAGCTCTACAGCCTGCTCCTGACCCGCAAAAAGGCCCCCTTCGGCGCGGCCCTCTGGTTCACCGTCTGCGTAGACCTGTACAAGCTGGAGCGGTTCATGAAAATCCGCGGCTGGGAGATCGTCTCCAACGACCTGTCCATGCTGCTCTTCGGATTCCAGGACGCCGCCCTGATGGCCGAGAACCTGGTCGTGGCCGGCGAAAGCCTGGGGCTGGGCTCGTGCTTCCTCGGCAACACCCCCTACCGGGCGGATAAGATCCAGAAGCAGTACAAGCTGCCCAAGCGGGTCTTCCCGCTGGTCGAGCTGGTCATGGGCTACCCGGCGGAAGAGTTTCCCCCCCGCCCGCGCTATCCGCTGGAGTTCACCCTGTTCGAGGACCGCTATCCCGAAATGACCGACGAGATGGTCGAGCAGGCCATGAAAGTCATGGACGACGGCTACCTGTCCCAGGGGTATTACGTCAAACAGAAGGCCAAGATCCGCCTGGAACACGGCCGGAAGGAAACCTTCACCTACGACAATTACTCCTGGACCGAGCACATCTCGCGCAAGTGGGGCCAGTGGCTCGACGACCCGCGCGAGCTGCTCGAACAGTTCGAGAAGTGCGGCTTCGAGATCGGGAAGAAGAAATAGATCCGAACCCTCGTGCAGTCCCGATCCCGGCGGAAGCCGGGATTTTTCTTATATCCCTCTAATAGCCACACTTTTCTCCCCATGCTATAATCCCCCCGAAAGGGACCTTCCATGCTCCAGAGATTTGTCAAAACGTTCGGGGGAGACCCCAATAAGCGCGAAATCGAAAAGACAACCGACCTGACCGCGCAGATCAACGCCCTCGAAGCGGATTACGAGGCCCTGTCCGACGAGGCCCTGCGCGCCAAGACGGATGAATTCAAGGCGCGCATCGCCGCGGAAATCGACGGGATCGAGGACGAGGACGAACGCTATAAAGTCGAGCAGGAAGTGCTGGACGAGATCCTGCCGGAGGCGTTTGCCACCGTGCGGGAGGCCGCCAAGCGCACCATCGGCCAGCGGCATTTCGACGTCCAGATGATCGGCGGGATCGTGCTGCACCAGGGCAAGATCGCCGAGATGCGCACCGGCGAAGGCAAAACCCTGGTTGCCACGCTCCCGCTCTATCTCAACGCCTTGGCCGGGCGCGGCGTTCACCTGGTGACCGTCAACGATTACCTGGCCCGGCTGCACGGCCGCTGGATGGGACAGATCTACACCTTCCTTGGCCTCAACGTCGGCATCTTGCAGATGGCGGCCGCAACGGAGAACGGCAAGAAGGCCTTCGTCTACGACCCCGAAAAAGAGTCGCCCCGCGAGGACCAGCGCCAAATGCGCCTGGTGGACCGGGTCGAGGCTTACCGGGCCGATATCACTTACGGCACCAACAGTGAATTCGGCTTCGATTACCTGCGCGACAACATGGTCTACAAGATGGAGGACAAGGTCCAGCGCGGCCATTACTTCTCGATCGTGGACGAGGTGGATAACGTCCTGATCGACGAGGCCCGCACCCCCCTGATCATTTCCGGGCCAGCCTCCGGCGACGTGGAATGGTACGGCCGGATGGCCGCCCTGGTCCGCCAGCTGAAGGCCGAGGATTACGAGGTCAGCGAGAAGGACCACACCGTGGCCCTGACGGAGCTCGGCACGGTCCATGTGGAGCAGTTGCTCGGCCAGCCTCTACGTGACCCCGACCGCCCCGAGGATGTGACCCCCGAGCAGGCCCGCCTGCTGGGATACCTGGAGCAGGCCCTGCGCGCCCAGACCCTGTTCAAGCGCAACAAGGATTACCTGGTCCAGGGCGGCAAGGTCGTCATCGTGGACGAGTTCACCGGCCGCCTGATGCCCGGGCGGCGCTGGTCCGACGGCCTACACCAGGCCGTGGAAGCCAAGGAAGGCGTCAAGGTGGAGCCCGAGAACGTCACCTACGCTACCATCACCCTGCAGAACTACTTCCGCATGTACAAGAAGCTGGCCGGCATGACCGGTACGGCCCTGACCGAGGCGGAGGAATTCGACAAGATCTACAAGCTCCCCGTCCTGCCCATCCCGACCAACCTGGAATACCAGGCCTTCGGGTCCGACGCCTCCCTGGTGGAAATCAAGGCCAAGGACGAGGACGGCTACGACATGGCCTATTTTGCCCGTCGGGACGATCCCGAAAAGGAAGTGGTCTTCTGGCGGCGCAAGGACATGCCCGACGTGATCTTCCGCACGGTCGAAGCCAAGCTGCGCGCCATCGTCCGGGAGATCGCCTTCTATAATATCCAGGGCCGCCCGGTCCTGGTGGGCACCACCTCGGTCGAGGGTTCGGAGCGCCTGTCGAACCGGCTGCGGGCCGAACCGATCCGCCGCCTGATGCAGGTGCTGCTGATCCGGCGGGCCTGGCTGGACGCCAACGAGCGGGTCGAGGACGGCCGGCTCATCCCCGAGCTCCAGCCGCTCAACAAGCCGATCGAGCAGCTCCGCCCCGAGGACCTGCGTCCGATGGCCAAGGAGTTGGGCCTGTCGCTCAACCCGGAAGAGCCGGCCAACCTGAGCCGCCTGATCGAGATCCTGGAGCTGGAGGAATCCGACCAGGAGCGTTTCAAGGCGGTCCTGCAGGGCGGCGTGCCTCACCAGGTGCTGAACGCTCGCAAGCACACCGAAGAGTCGATGATCATTGCCGGGGCGGGCGCCTTCGGCGCGGTGACGATCGCCACCAACATGGCCGGCCGCGGCGTGGACATCAAGCTGGGCGGCGACCTGGCCGAAGAGATCCTCAATGGGGTCAACCGGGTCCTGCGCAAGGCCGGCACCAAGGACCCATACGACATGTCGCTGCAGGAACGCCGTGAGGCCCTGCAGAAAGTGGATCCCGCCCTGTTCGGTATTTACGATACCGAAGCGAAATATTTCCTGAAATATTTCGAGGACATGGAAAGCGTCCGGGAGCTTGGCGGCCTGCACATCATCGGCTCGGAACGCCACGAAGCCCGCCGCATCGACAACCAGTTGCGCGGCCGCGCTGCCCGCCAGGGCGATCCCGGCTCTTCCCGCTTCTACCTCTCCCTCGAGGACGACCTGATGCGCATGTTCGGCGGCGACCAGGTCAAGGGTGTGATGGAACGCTTCAGCATCGACGAGGATTATCCCCTCCAGGCCCGCCTAGTCAGCAACATGATCGAGCAATCCCAGCACCGCGTGGAAGGCGCCAACTTCGACGTCCGCAAGCACCTGCTCGAGTACGACGACGTGCTCAACGCCCAGCGCCAGCGCATCTATTCCCAGCGCGACCGGGTCTTCGAGAAAGTCGACCTGGTCGAGGACGTCGATGAGTTGCTGGCCCAGGAAGTGGAGCGCCGGACCAAGGAAGCCCACGCGACCGAGGAATACTGGCGGCTGCTGGCCTGGCTGGAACAGGTCCAGCCGGCCTTTAACACACCCGAAGGCATCTTCCCTCCCTTTACCTACCAATACCTGATGGACCGGCTGGCCGAGTCCGATACGGACATGGCCTCGGCGCTGCGCGACATCGCCGGCCGCGCCCTGCAGGCCGACCACGATCATTTCATGGGCATGGTGCTGGACCAGATCGACCGGGCCGGCGACAGCCTGAAGGAACAGATCGACGACCGGACCGATTCCCTCGACACCGCCCTGGACGGCCTGTCGGATAACATCGAGAACGAGACCCGCCGTCCGGCCGCCGTCCTGGAGGAACTCTCCGGGCTGGCCCGCGTGCCGTTCCGCCTGGATTCCACCCAGCTGACCCAGTTGGTCAACGACCCGAAGGACCTGTCGGTCGAGCTGCGCGACCAGGTGGAAGCCTACGTTACCTCCACGACGATCGTCCGCCTGACCAACACCCTGGAGTTCCGCCTAGGCGAGTCGCTCGGGCTCAATCCGGCCGAGCTGCAGGACCTCGAGTGGAACGAGGTCGCCAACCTGGTCGAGTCGAGCGTCCGCCAGGCCCTCGAGCAGCGGAACGAGAAACTGCTCGGCAAGGACGGGCAGATCACCCGCGACCTGCAGGCTGCCCTCGAGCGGATGCCCGGGAACGACGACCAGTCCCGGCTGCGCCTGCTCGGGCTGATGGCCCAGGGGACGAGCACCACCTTCGACGCCCGCACTCACCGCCAGGTCCGCCAGGTCTTCACCCGCCTGCACTATGTTTACCTGGTGGGGGAGATGCTGCGCAATTCCGACAATGGCGCCCTGGAAGACGATCTCCTCGAGCACCTGCAAAAGGCCCAGGAGGCCCAGCGGCGCGCCTGGGGGGAGAGTGAGCGCATCCGCCAGGGAGACACGGCCGTCACGGCCGACGACCTGGGGTACACCATCCAGACCCAGATCTACCGCCAGGTGCTGCTGGGCGCGATCACCGAGCTGTGGGTGGATTATTTGACCCGGGTCGAAGCTCTGCGTATATCCGTGGGATTGGAGGCTTATGCCCAATCCGATCCGCTGGTAAAATACAAGAGTCAGGCCTCCGAGATGTTCCAGGGCTTGCTGGCAGACATCCGGGCGGCCGTCATCGGGCGGATCTTCCTCTACCAGCCGCGCACGACCGCCGCCCAGGCCGAGACGGAAGCCAGTGGCAAGCCCGAATCGGTTCAGGTGCCCTCTGCGGGGACGGTCCAAACGCCGGCCCCCGACAAGAAACGGAAACGACACAGGCATTAGTCCGTGGATAATCCGAAAGAGTATTACCACTCGCTCCCCAAAGTCGAACTCCACCGCCACCTGGAGGGTTCCCTGCGCCTGAAGACGATGCAGGAAATCGCCCGGAGCGGCAACCTGACCGTCCCGGCCGCCACCGGACCGTTGAGCAGCCTGGTCCAGGTGCAGGAGAGCGAGCCGTATACCTTTCAGAATTTCCTGGCCAAGTTTTCCACCCTGCGCATGTTCTACCGCTCGCCGGAGATCATCCACCGGATCACCCGGGAGGCCGTGGAAGACGCCGCCAAGGATAACGTTCGCTATATGGAGCTGCGGTTCACGCCGGTGGCTTTGAGCCGGGCGGAGGGCTTCCCGCTGGGCGACGTGATGGACTGGGTCTGCCAGAGCGCCCAGAAGGCCGCCCGCGAGTTCGGCCTGACGGTCGGCTTGATCGTCAGCGTCAACCGCCACGAGAGCGTGGAACTGGCCGAGCAGGTGGCTTGGCTGGCCGCCGCCCGGCTGAAGAAGGGCATCGTCGGCATGGACCTGGCCGGCAACGAAGCCGAGTTTTCCGCCAAACCGTTTGCGGACATCCTGCGCGAGGCCCAGCAGTCGGGCCTGAAGCTGACCATCCACGCCGGGGAATGGGGGCCGCCCGCCAATGTGCGCGAGGCCCTGCAGGTGCTGAACGCCGACCGGATCGGTCACGGCGTACGTGTCGTGGAGGATTCGCAGGTCGTCGCCCTGGCCCGCGAACGCGGCGCCGCCTTCGAAGTATGTGTGACCAGCAACCACCAGACCGGCGTCATCCCGCCGGGAGCGCAGCACCCGGTCATGAAAATGATCAACCTGGGCTTGAACGTTGCCCTGGGCACCGACGATCCGTCCATTTCACAGATCACCTTGACGGATGAGTATTCCCGGGTTTGCGAAGAATTGGATATGACCCAGTCCAGGCTCAAGGAGCGGATCCTGGCTGCAGCGAAGGCGTCCTTCCTTCCGGATGCCGAGCGGCAGAGGCTGGTCGACCAGCTCAAGCTGGAATTGATCTAAGCG
>DATJPX010000168.1:0-15121 GCA_035506155.1 Anaerolineales bacterium | reverse complement strand
GGGTGCCCTCGCCGAGCGACGCGCTCGGCAACAGCCCGAGCGAGCCCGCGAGCACGGACGCCTCGTCGGTCAGGATGTCACCGAACATGTTCTCGGTTACGACTACGTCCATGGCTGCAGGACCGGTCACCAGGCGCATCGAGGCCGTGTCGACCAGGACGTGCTCGAGGGTGATGTCGGGGTTCTGCGCCCCGATCCCGGTCGCAATCTGGCGCCAGAGGCGGGAGGATTCCAACACGTTGGCCTTGTCGACCGAAGTGACCTTCTTCTTACGATCCCGGGCCAGGCGGAAAGCCAGCTCGACCACCCGGCGAACCTCGTAATCGTAGTACTCGAGCGTATCCACCGCCCGCTCCCGGCCATCCTTGACATCCCGACCTTTCGGAAAGCCAAAATACAAGCCGCCCGTCAGTTCGCGAATGACCAGGATGTCGACGCCCCTGAGCTTCTCCGGCTTGAGCGGCGAGGCGTCGATCAGGGCCGGGTGGACCTTGACCGGGCGCAGGTTGGCAAAGACCTTCAAGCCTTTCCGCAACGCCAGCAGGCCGCGCTCCGGCCGGTCCTTGGCTTTCGGGTCGTCCCACTTCGGACCGCCAACCGCTCCGAGCAGGACCGCATCCGCCGCCTGGCAGTCGGCCAGGGTTTCATCGGTCAGGGATGATCCGAATTTATCGATGGAGCAGCCGCCCATCAGCCGTTCGACATAATCGAAGGAATGTCCGTGGCCGGAAGCCACGCAATCCAGCACCCGGACCGCTTCGCCGACCACTTCGGGCCCAATTCCATCCCCAGGTAACAAAACGATTTTCGCTTTCACAAGTTTCTCCGAATTCAAGGAATACAAAGACGCTAAACACTAAGAACACGAAGGTTCACGATGGAAAAGCTCGAGAAAAAGAATTAAGCCATGTTCGTCGTGCCCTTAGTGACCTTCGTGTTTAGCATTATTCTTTCGCCATCACCAGGCCATACTCGATCGAATCCGCCAGCGCCCGCCAACTGGCTTCGATGATATTCGTGCTGGCGCCGACCGTACTCCAACGCTCCCCGTCGCTGACCGTATCGATCAACACGCGGGTCGCGGCGGCCGTGCCGGCATCCCCGTTAAGAATGCGGACTTTGTAATCGTCCAGGTGGAAGGCATTGATCTCGGGATAGTGCGAGATGAGCGCCTTGCGCAGGGCGGTATCCAGGGCATTGACCGGACCGTCGCCTTCGGCGGCGGTGTGGAAGACTTCGTCCTTGACGCAGACCTTGACGGTCGCTTCGGCGAACATACCGCGTCCCTGGCGATTCTCCACGATGGCGGAGAAATCGATCAGTTCGAACGGCGCGACGTAGCCGGGCTCCTGGCGCTTGAGCATCAACGCCACGGAAGCCTCCGCAGCCTCGAAGGAAAACCCCTGCGACTCGAGCGTCTTGATCTCGTTCAGGACGCCGGTAACTTCCTGGCTGCCCAGCTCGCCCAGGCCGTATTCCTCGGCTTTGCTGAGCAGGTTCCCGCGCCCGGAGAGCTCGCTGACCACCACACGCATTTCATTCCCGACCAGGGCAGGGTCGATGTGCTGGTACGACAGCGCGCTGCGCCGCATAGCCGCCACGTGGATGCCGCCCTTGTGGGCGAAGGCGGATTTGCCGACGTAGGCCATATGCTCGTCGGGGGCCAGGTTGGCGACCTCGGCGACGAAATGGGCCACATCGAATACCATCGACAGGTGGCCTTCCGGCAGGCACTTCAATCCCATCTTGAGTTCCAAATCCGGGATGATCGAGCACAGGTTGGCATTTCCGCAGCGCTCCCCGTACCCGTTGATCGTGCCCTGCGCCTGGATGGCGCCTTCCCGGACGGCGGTGATCGTATTGGCGACGGCGCATTCCCCGTCATTGTGGACATGGATGCCGAAGGGGTGGTGGATGGAAGCCTTAACCGCCCGGACGGTTTCGGCCAGGTCCCAAGGCATGGTCCCGCCATTGGTGTCGCACAGGACGACGGTCTCCGCGCCGCCGCGGATGGCCGCCTGGAGGGTTTCCAGGGCATACTTGGGATCGGCCTTGTATCCATCGAAGAAGTGCTCGGCGTCGTAGATGACCCGCCGATCCTGGGCCTTGAGATAGGCCAGGCTCTGCTCGATGATCCGCAGGTTGTCCTCGAAGGTGGTCCGCAGCACTTCCGTGACGTGCAGGGTCCAGGTCTTGCCAACCACCGTGCACACCGGCGCCTGCGAGTCGAGCAGGGCCTTGATGTTGGCGTCGTCCTCGGGTCCGCCGTTGACCCGGCAGGTGGATCCGAAGGCGGCAATCAAGGCGTGCTCCCATTTCGCATCCCGGGCCCGCTCGAAGAATTCGACATCCTTCGGGTTCGAGCCCGGCCAGCCGCCTTCGATGAAGGCGACGCCCAACTCGTCCAACTTGCGGGCGATCCGAAACTTGTCGACTCCGGAAAGGGACAGCCCTTCCCATTGGGTTCCGTCACGCAGTGTGGTATCGTAGATTTGGATCATGGTTCCTCCGGGAGCGATAAGAGATTGCGGGAACCCTGAGTACCGGTTTCCGCCGTCTCTCAGAGTTCCCGTCGATTTAGCTGGCAATCAGGCCGTCTTGTTTCTCGAAGGCGGCGATCTGGTTTTCGAACCTCAGGATGTAGCCCAATTCGTCCACCCCATTGAGGAGGCAGGTCTTCGAGAAGGGATCGATCGGGAAGGTCACCTTGCGGCCGTCGGGCAGGGTCAGGGACTGGGAAGCCAGGTCGATGGACACCGTCGCAGCCGGCGCTTCCTCGGTCAGGTCGAAGAGCGAGCGCTGGACCTCCGCGTCGACGATGACCGGCAACAGCCCGTTCTTGAGGGCGTTGTTGCGGAAGATATCTGCAAAGGAAGTGCTGATCACGGCCCGGAACCCGTAACCGGTCAGGGCCCAGGGGGCGTGCTCGCGGCTCGATCCGCAGCCGAAGTTGTCCCCTGCCAGGAGGATCTGGGCGCCCTTGAAGGTCGGATCGTTCAGCACGAAATCGGCCTTGGGGGAACCGTCCGGGTTGTAGCGCCAGTCGGCGAACAGGTTGTCCCCCATGCCTTTTTTATCGGTGGCTTTCAGGAAGCGCGCCGGAATGAGCTGGTCGGTATCGATATCGTTCACCGGCAGGGGCATCAGCCGGGAGGTCAGGGTGGTGAATTGAGCCATGGTTCAAGATTCCTTTTTCGCTTCGACTTCCAGCCGGACCATGGCGAGGTGGACCACGCCATCCGGGGAAGCCGGATTGTCGTCGAGATACTGGTCGGCGACCTGTTGGACGAAAGCTTCCCGCCGTTCTTCGGCGATCCGTTGGGTATATGGAAGCCAGGTGGTTCGCAACCAGCCTTCGAAAGCCGTCCGATCCTTATGGGCCATGTCTTTTTGGAGCAGCTCGACCCGCAGCGGGACCAGGCCGGCAGCCTCCAGCCAGTCGCGATATTCCTCAGGACCGTAGAACCCGTACGGAAACTGGAAGCCGGCGAAGCTGTCACGCCATTCCGGCCGGGCCCGGACGATGTCCGAGGCGGCCACGACCGCAGCCGCATTGCCGCGCCCGCCCATCTGGATCAGAATCCGGCCGCCGGGTTTCAGGCTGCCAGCAATGCCCTCCAGGACCGGGGCATGATCGAGCACCCAATGCAGGGTCGCATTTGAAAATACGACGTCGAACTCGTTGCGGAACGGCAACGCCACGGCGTCTGCCAGGCGGAAGCGCAAGTTGGGATGCTTCATCGGTGGGAAGACCGTCTCGGCCAGGGCAACCATCTCGGGCGAATTGTCCACGCCCAGGACGGAACCGGTAGCCAGCCCGGAGGCCAGCTCGGCCGAAACCTTCCCATCGCCACAGCCGATATCTAGGATGCGCTCACCGCCTTGCAGGTCGAGTTTGGCGATCAGTTCGCGCGCCCAGCCCAGTTGACCGGTCGAGCTGCGGGCATACTCTGCCGCATCCCATTTATATGCCGTCATTGCATCAGGGTCCTTGGATCGGTGACCTGTCCGGTGACCGCCGCGGCTGCCGCCGTGAACGGGCTGGCCAGGAAGGTCCGCCCGCCTTTGCCCTGCCGGCCTTCGAAGTTGCGGTTGCTCGTGCTGACGGCGTATTGCCCCGGCTGGAGCTGGTCGCCGTTCATCGCAATGCACATCGAGCAGCCGGCTTCCCGCCACTCGGCCCCGGCCTCCTTGAAGACCTTGTCCAGGCCCTCGGCTTCGGCCTGCCGCTTGACGACCTGCGAGCCGGGGACGACCAGGACGCGCGTCCCTTCGGCCACCTTGCGGCCTTTCATGAGCTTCGCCGCCGTTTGCAGGTCCGACAGGCGCCCGTTGGTGCAGCTGCCGATGAAGACCACGTCGACCTTCCTGCCAAGCAGGGGCTGGCCGGGCTGGAGAGCCATGTAGGCCAGGGCTTTTTCGAGCGCCGCCTTCTGGTTCGTGTCTTTCAGGTCGGCCGGATCGGGGACGCGCCCGGTAATCCGCATGCCCATCCCGGGATTGGTCCCGTAAGTGATCATCGGTTCCAGGTCGATCGCGCCGATGCTGACGGATTTGTCGTACTTCGCGCCTTCGTCGGTGGGCAGCTTCTTCCATCGGGCCAGGGCATCCTCCCATTCGGCGCCTTTCGGGGCGGAGCCGCGGTCGTGGAGGTAGGCAAAGGTCGTATCGTCCGGCGCGACCATGCCAGCCCGCGCCCCGCCTTCGATCGACATGTTGCAGACGGTCATGCGCTCTTCCATGCTCAGCGCCCGGATGGCCGAGCCGGTGTATTCGAAGACGTGCTCCGTTCCACCGCCGACGCCGATCTTGGCGATCAGGGCCAGGATGATGTCCTTGGCTGCCACGCCGGGAGGCAGAGTCCCATCCACCCGCACTTCGCAGGTCTTGGGTTTGCGCTGGAGCAGGCACTGGGTCGCCAGGACGTGCTCGACCTCGGACGTGCCGATGCCGAAGGCCAGGGCCCCGAAGGCACCGTGGGTGGCAGTATGGCTGTCGCCGCAGACGATGGTCATGCCCGGGCGGGTCAGGCCCATCTCGGGTCCGATCACGTGGACGATGCCGCGGTGCGGGCTCTTCATCCCGAACAAGGTCAGCCCAAAATCGGATGCATTGGTTTCGATTTGCTTGATCTGGGCGGCCGCTTGCGGATCGGCGATCGGCAGGGACGGGTCAAGGGTCGGGATGGAATGATCCATCGTGGCGACCGTCCGGTCAGGACGGCGGACTTTGAGACCGCGCTCGCGCAGCCCGGTGAAAGCCTGAGGCGAGGTCACTTCGTGGACCAGGTGCAGGTCGATGTACAAGACGGCCGGGGAATCCGGCTCCTGCGCCACCACGTGGGCGTTCCATACTTTTTCAAACAAGGTTTGTGGCATGCATGAATCCTGTGTGGCGAGGCTAATCCTCGTCCTCGTAGCCGGCTTCGGCAGCCGTGAGGTCGGAGGGCATTCCGCTCAGGTCCCAGCCATCCGGGATCGTCTGCGGTTTGGGGAAGGGCTCATGCCACTCGGGCATGCTGTTGTCTTGCTGCTCTTTCGGCGTATTCGGTGTGTACATGGTTTGCTCCTCTTCTGACGAAAAATGACTGCTTCCTTTTGCAAGCGGACATCCGTCCGCAAGATCAACTCTTTTTCCCGGCGGCCGCCCGGCGGTTCAGCCCGGCGACGATGGCACGGACGGCGGCCTGGTCGATATTGGTTCCCTCGCCGACGCCGAACAGCACGCCGTTCCCGGCAAATCTGAGCGGTACGTAGGCGACGGCGATGGCATCTGCGCCTTTCCCGAGGGCCTGCTCGTGGTAATCGTCCACGCTGAAACCCTCCAGGCCGAGTTTGCCCAGCCCACTGACGAAAGCCGAAACCGGGCCATTGCCATCCGCAACCACCTTCCGCTCGATGCCGTCGATGGACAGGTGCAGTTCCCCATGGATGTGATCGGGATCGTCCTTGTCCGGGACGGGCCAGTAGCCTTTGAGCTCATAAGGTCCAGCCGGGTTGACGAAGACGTTGTCGAAGACCATCTTGACCTCGCTCGAGCTGACTTCCCTGCCAACCTCATCGGCGTAATCCTGGACGGCCGCGCCGATCTCGGGATGCATCGCCCGCGGCGGCTGGAAACCGTACTCCTGCTCGAGGACCCAGACCACGCCGCCCTTCCCGGACTGGGAGTTGATCCGGATCAGGCTCTCGTATTTGCGCCCCAGGTCGGTCGGGTCGACGTGCAGGTAGGGGACCTTCCAGCCCACCCCGAATTTCCCGGGGGCTTCACCCAGCCGGTTCATTCCCTTGCGGATGGCATCCTGGTGGGAGCCGGAGAAGGCGGTGAAGACATACTCCCCGGCATACGGCGCCCGATACGGGACCGGCATGCCGGTCAATTCCTCGACTGTTTCGGCGATTCCCGGCAGGTTCGAGAAATCCAGGCCGGTCGGGATGCCGCGGGCAAAGAAATTGTTGGCGACCACCACCAGGTCGACGTTGCCTGTGCGCTCGCCGTGGCCGAAGAGCGTTCCTTCGACCCGCTGGGCGCCCGCCAGCAAGGCCAGTTCCGTGGCGGCGACGGCCATGCCCTGGTCGTTGTGGGCGTGCAGCGAGATGAGCACATTTTCCGGGTGGGAGAAACGGCTCCGGAACAATTCGATCATGTCGGCGTACTGGTTGGGCGGACGCCGCTCGACGGTCGCCGGCAAATTCAGGATGAGCGGCTTTTCGGGGGTCGCCCGGCCCCAGGCGTTATAGACCGCCTCGCAGACTTCCAGGGAGAAGTCCAGGTCCGTGTCAGTGAATTCCTCCGGGGAGAACTCCAGGCGGATGTCGCTGTCGGGCATGCCCTCCACTCCCTTGCGGATGCGGGTGACCGAGTCGACCGCCACTTTGACAGCATCCCGGGGTTCCAGGTCGAAGACCTGGCGGATGTGCAGGTCCGAGGTGGCAAGGTAGGCGTGGAAGATGCCCTGGCGGATGCCCTTGATCGCTTCGAAAGTCCGATCGATCAGGTGGTCCCGGCACTGCGTCAGGGCCATGATGAAGACGTCATCCGGGATCAAATCGTCATCGATCAGCTTGCGGGTGAAGTCGAAATCGTCCTGGCTGGCAGACGGGAATGCCACTTCGATGTTCTTGAAACCGATCCGGCACAGCAGTTTGAAGTACTCCAGCTTCTGGCGGGGATTAAGTGGATTGGGCAGAGCCTGGTTGCCGTCGCGTAGGTCCACCGAAACCCAGATCGGGCTGGCGGTGAGGCACCGGGATGGCCACTGCCGCTCGGGATAATCGAACGGCTTGGGCGGGAGATACTTCGCAACTTGGGTGGTGATCATCGATCGGCTCCTTCTGAGGAGCGGGCTAAAGCCCGCTCCTCAGCGATATTTATTTCTTCCAATTCTCCGGCCGCAGGGACCGAACAGCCGCTCCGGCTTTCCACATCTCCGAATCGCGCATGACGGCAAGCTCGGCGTCGAGTTTGACCTTGTAATCGGGGGCGCTGTTGGCCTTGAGCACGACCGCGGTTTCCGTGCCATTCATGACGCTCTCGTAAAGCTCCTTGAAGACCGGCTGGACGGCGGCCTTGAACTTGGGGTGCCAATCCAGGGCGCCGCGCTGGGCCGTGGTGGAGCAGTTGGCATACATGTAGTCCATGCCATTCTCTCCCACCAGCCGGATCAGGCTCTGGGTGAGCTCTTCGACCGTCTCGTTGAAAGCCTCGCTGGGCGTATGGCCGTGCTTGCGCAGCTCTTCGTACTGGGCTTCCATGACGCCCGACAGGGCGCCGATCAGGACGCCGCGCTCGCCGGTCAGGTCCGAATGGACTTCGTTTTCGAAGGTGGTCGGGAAGAGATAGCCGGCGCCGATGGCAATGCCGAGGGCCAGGGTGCGTTCGCGGGCATGTCCGGTGGCGTCCTGCTGGACGGCGAAGCTGGCATTGATGCCGGAACCCGCCAGGAAATTACGCCGGACGCTGGTGCCGGAGCCCTTGGGGGCAACCATGATGACGTCCACATCGGCGGGCGGGATGACCTTGGTCTGGTCCTTGTAGACGATTGAGAAGCCGTGCGAGAAATACAGGGCGCTGCCCTTCTTCAGGCCGGCCTTGACCTTCGGCCACAGCAACATCTGAGCCGCATCCGAGACCAGGTATTGCACGATGGTGGCGTGCGCAACAGCTTCCTCGATCGGGAAGAGGGTCTTGCCTGGCACCCAGCCATCCGCGACGGCCTTATCCCAGTAAACCTTGTCCGACTGGGCCTGCCCGACGATGACCTTGAATTCGTTATCCTTCAAGTTGAGGGACTGGGCCGGGCCTTGGACGCCGTAGCCAAGGACGGCGATGACCTCATTCTTGAGCACATCGTGCGCCATATCCATCGTGAATTCTTCACGGGTGACTACGTCTTCCACTACACCACCGAAATCGATCTTAGCCATTTCATGCTCCTTATTGAATTGAATGATTATGAATTTTTGATTCCGACGTACACGGCAAAATTGAATCGCTTCCACAAAACATCCGTCGCTTCGAAACCGGCCTCGGCCAGGTATGACAGGTGCTTCCGTAAAGAAATGGGCGAATCCTCCCGGCGATAATTGGCGAACATGCGCTCGACGTGTTCCGGCGTGAGCTTCCCGTTCAGGTACTGGCGCCAGCCGGCCAGGTTCAGGGCGGCCAGTTCGGGCGTGTCGCCATCCACCACGTCGCAGCAGGCGAACATCCCGCCCGGTTTCAGCCAGGCATGGATCTTGCGGTAGATGGACCGGTAGACCTCGTCCCCGCGTCCGTGGTGCAGGGCAAAGCTCGAGACGACCGCAGCATACTCACCGGCCGGGTCATCCATCTGCCAGAAGTCCGCCTGCCGGACCTCATATCGGCTCGCGAACGAAGACAGGACGTTCGGGACCTCGTCGAGCATATTTTGCGAGAAATCCACCAGCGTGACCCGGCTGTTTTTGTAAGATTTCAGGATACGCCGGGACAAGTTGCCCGTTCCTGCCCCCAGGTCCAGCACCCGGACGGTCTCCTGCCCCGCCAAGATTGGCTCGAGGACCTTGACGACCAGCCCCAGGACCTTGTCGTACTCCGGCAGCCAGACCGGCTTGCGCTGACTGTAGGCTTCCGCCACTTCCGCATTGAAGCGCGCCCGGATCTCCTCGTTGGTCATCTTTCGATCAGAGGAACTCAACTCTGGCCCTACGTAGCGGGGCAGGATCCGGGCGGTAGTCATCTAATGGACCCCGTTCCCATTCCCGTTACTGTTGCCGTTCCCGTTGCTGCCAGGGATAAGCGAAGTGCCGCGGGCCATGGCGACGATGCCGGTCCGGACCATCTCCAGGATCCCGAAGGGGCGCAGGACGTCGACGAAACTGTCGATCTTGTCCTCGTCGCCGGTAATCTCGACGATCAGCGAATCATTGCCCACGTCGACGATGCGGGCCCGGTAGACGTCCACCAGCTGCATGATCTCGGAGCGGCTGGCCGGCGAGGCGGTAACCTTGATCAGGGCCAGGTCGCGTACCACGGAGGGCGCTTCCGCCAGGTCGGTCACTTCGATGACGTTGATCAGCTTGTGCAGGTTAGACGTGACCCGCTCGGCATCCGTCTCGCTGCTGTTGACGACCACAGTCATCCGGGAGACGCCCGTCTGATCGGTGTGCCCGACCGTCAACGACTCGATGTTGAAGGCCCGCCGTCGGAATAACGAAGCCACGCGCGTCAGGACGCCGGGTTTGTCTTCGACCAAAGCTACCAGGGTGTGGTTCATTCTTCCTCCATGACTCTGACCGGGCGGCGGATCATGTTGTGCAGGTCCGCCCCGGTGGGCACCATCGGATAGACCGAATCTTCCTTCTCGACCTGAAACTCCACCACCACGGTCCCTTCTGTCTCTTCGGCCTGGCGGACGGCGTCCTCCACTTGCTCCCGCTTGGTAACCCGGATGGCTGCCAAGCCATGGGCTTCGGCCAGCTTGACGAAATCCGGATTGTGCATCGGCGTGGCCGAATAGCGTTTGTCGTAGAAGAACTCCTGCCACTGGCGTACCATGCCGAGGTAGCCGTTGTTGATGATGGCAATGTTGATCTTGAGGCCTTCCTGGGCGGCCGTCGACAGCTCGGATTGGGTCATCTGGAAGCCGCCGTCTCCGGCGATCGCCCAGACGTTGGCGTCCGGCCGGGCAAATTTTGCCCCGATGGCTGCCGGCAGGGCGAAGCCCATCGTGCCTAATCCGCCCGAAGTGATGTAGGTATAGGGCTTATCGTGCTTGTAGTACTGGGCGGCCCACATCTGGTTCTGGCCGACGTCCGAGACGACCAGCGCCTCTCCCTTGGTATACCGCTGCAGGTCGCTCATCACATGCGGCGCGTACAGGTGGCCGTTGTCGGGCAGGTTCATGATGTCCCGTACGGCGCTGTCGCCTTTCATCTCGTCGATCTGCTCGATCCAATCCCCATGGTCACACGCCTCGACGTGCGCGGACAGCTTGCCGAGCGTCTCACGCAAGTCGCCGATCAGGGCCGAATCCACCTTGACGTTCTTGTTGACCTCGGAAGGATCGATCTCGAAGTGGATCTTCTTGGCCTGGGTGGCGTACGTTTCGATCTTCCCGGTCACCCGGTCGTCGAAGCGCATCCCCATCGCCAGGAGCAGGTCGGCCTGCTGGATGGCGTTATTCACCCAGGCTTCCCCGTGCATGCCCATCATGCCCAGGTTGAGCGGGTGGCTGGCCGGAAAGCAGCCGATGCCGAGCAGGGTCATGGCGACCGGTGTGCGGGTCTTCTCGGCGAATTCCCGCAGCTGCTCCATGGCGCCGCTCATCAATACACCCCGTCCGGCCAGAATGACCGGTCGCTTGGCGGCATGGATCATCTCGGCAGCCTGCTGCAGGTCCTTCGGCATCGGGGACTTGTCCGGGCGGTAGGCGGTCATCTGGATCGGGCTGTCATCGTACTCCCAATCCGGGATGGTCGCTTGCTGGACGTCCTTGGCGATGTCGACGAGGACCGGGCCTGGACGGCCCGAGCGGGCGATGTAAAAAGCCTCACGCAGGACATGGGTAAGCTCGTGCACGTCGGTAACCAGGTAATTGTGCTTGGTAATCGGCAGGGTGATGCCGGTGATGTCGGTCTCCTGGAAGGCATCGTAGCCAATCAACTTGCTGTTGACCTGTCCGGTGATGCAGACGATCGGCGACGAATCCATCATCGCCGTGGCGATCCCGGTGACCAGGTTGGTTGCCCCCGGGCCGGAGGTGGCCACCGCCACCCCAACTTCCCCGCTAACGCGTGCATACCCGTCCGCCATGTGAGCCGCTCCCTGCTCGTGGCGGACCAGGACGTGATGGACAGGGTATTCCAACAGGGCGTCGTAAGCCGGCATGATCGCCCCACCCGGATATCCGAAGACGGTTTTCACGCCTTCGTGGACCAGACATTCCCAGATGATTTGTGCTCCAGTTCGTTTCATAGCTCTTCTCCTTTGGCAAAACCTTTAGGACGTTAACACCGCACCCGTATCAGCCGATGTGACGAAATGGGCATATCTTTTCAGCCACTTGCTCTGGGTCTTGGACTCGAAGGGCGGCAGGGCCGCCAGGCGCTTCTGGATCTCGGCGTCGCTCAGGCGGACGTCCAACGTGCGGGCTTCCAGGTCGAGGGCGATGATGTCGCCTTCCTGCAGCGCGGCGATCGGGCCTCCAGCTGCCGCCTCCGGGGAGACGTGACCGATGCAGGCGCCCCGGGTCCCGCCGCTGAAGCGGCCGTCCGTGATCAGAGCCACTTTATCGCCCAGGCCCATGCCCATGATGGCGCTGGTCGGGCTGAGCATCTCCTGCATCCCGGGTCCGCCGCGCGGACCTTCGTAACGAACGACGACCACGTCCCCGGCTTTGACTTCGCCGGCCAGGATTCCCGCCATGGACGATTCTTCCGACTCGTAGATCTTGGCCGGGCCTTCGAATTTCATCATCGGGGCGCTGACGCCTCCGGCCTTGACCACCGCCCCTTTGGGGGCCAGGTTGCCGAACAGGATCGCCAGCCCGCCGCGCTTGGAATGAGCGTTCTCGTAACAGCGAATGACGTCCTCATCCTTGATCTCCGCGCCCTTGATCGACTCGCCGAGGCTCGTCCCGCTGACCGTGATCCGGTCCATATGGAGCATGCCGGTAGCCCGTTGGACTTCCGTCAGGATGGCCGGGATCCCGCCCGCCCGGTGGACGTCTTCCATGTGCCACTTGCCAGCCGGGGAAACTTTGCAGATGTGCGGCACCTTCTCCGCCACCGAATTGATGCGCTCGAGCGGATAGGGTACCCCGGCTTCATTCGCCAGCGCCAGGGTATGCAGGACGGTGTTGGTCGAGCCGCCCATGGCCATATCGAGGGCAAAGGCATCGTCGATGGCTTCCGGGGTGACGATATCCCGCGGCTTGATGTCCCGCTCGACCAGGGACAGGATCTGGGATGCGGCTTTCTTCGCCAGGGCTTCACGTTCCGGAGTTTTCGCCAGGGCCGAGCCGTTGTAAGGCAGCGCCAGGCCAATGGCTTCCATCAGGCAGTTCATGCTATTGGCGGTGAACATGCCCGAGCACGAGCCGCAAGAGGGACAGGCATACTGCTCGAGGGTGGTCAGGCGTTTCTCGTCGATCTTGCCGGCCGAGAACGCCCCCACTCCTTCGAAGACCGAGATCAGGTCGATGGTCTCGCCGTCGGGCGTCCTGCCGGCCGGCATCGGACCTCCGGAGATAAAAATTGCCGGGATGTTGACACGCAGCGCAGCCATCAACATACCCGGCACGATCTTGTCGCAATTGGGCACGCACACCATCCCGTCGAACTGATGTGCCTGCATCATCGTCTCCACGGAGTCGGCGATCAGCTCGCGGGAGGGCAGCGAGAACTTCATCCCGGAATGCCCCATAGCGATGCCGTCATCCACACCGATGGTGTTGAATTCGAACGGGACCCCGCCGGCCGCCCGGACGGCTTCCTTGACGATCTTCCCGAATTCCTGCAGGTGGACGTGCCCGGGGATGATGTCCACGTAGGAATTGACGATAGCAATGAAGGGCTTCTTCATGTCGGCTTCCGTGACGCCTGTGGCGCGTAACAGCGCACGGTGGGGAGCCTTTTCGTAACCTTTCTTGATCGCATCGGAACGCATATTCTCTCTCTTTCTCTACAGGTATAAAAAGAGAGCCGCCTGTGGTTGGGCGGCTCTCTTTGCTGAACTTCAGGTGTGTCTAGTCGACTTCCACCTTGGCCATCCCAACCACATTTAGGTCCTTAATAATAAGGACCGAAATAAGGACGACCAGTAGGAGGGCAAACCAGAGTGTATTCATCGGCTTAGGATATTTCGCCAAATTATATGCACATTCGGGATTATGTCAAGGGTAATCAGCGTTGTCTAGACGTCGAATTTCAGGCCGGCTTCGCCCGCTCATATGAGCCGAACGCGCGCAGCATCGGGGCGTATTCTCCGAGGTGGTCCAGCGCCCGCTTGACCCGCTCCTCCTGCAGGGCGCCGAGGAAGTCGATATAGAACAGGTATTCCCAAGGCTTCCCCTGCAGCGGGCGGGACTCGATCTTGGTCAGGTCGATCTCGCGCAGGGCAAAGACGCTCAAGGCTTTGAAGAGCGCCCCAGGCTGGTTCTTGAGGCTGAAGACGATGGATGTTTTCGCCTCCCCTTCCGGGAGGATCGGTTGCGCGGCGATCGCCAGGAAGCGGGTGTAATTTTCGAGGTTGTCCTCGATGTTCTCCTCGAGGATCTCCATCCCGTACAACTCGGCCGCCCGGCGGGAAGCGATCGCCGCCGTGGTTTTCTCGCCGCTCGATTTGAGCAATTTGACGCTCCCGGCGGTGTCGTAGACGGCCTCCGTCTTTACTCCCAGCTTGTGCAGATAGACGGCGCATTGACCCAACGGCTGGGGGTGGCTGATCACTTTTTCGATGCCCGCCTTCCGGGTCCCCGGAAAGCCGATCAGACAGAGCTCGACCCGCAGGAAATACTCCCCCACGATGGACAGCTGGTTGCGCAGCAACAGGTCGTAATTTTGATGGATGCTCCCGGCCAGGGAGTTTTCGATCGGGATAAGGCCGTACCCGCACGCGTTGGAGCTGACCGCCTCGAAGACCGCCTCGAACGACTCGTACGGCACCGTCTCCGGGGATTCAAAAAAACCGAAGCTGGCTGCCTCCGAAAATGCTCCCGGTTCGCCCTGGAACGCGACTCTCATCTCGAAATCCTTCCCACTCAAAATGCTCTAGACAATCGGCCTGGAAATTCCCGCCATTATACTCCCTTCTTCGCATTGCGATCGGATTCGCGGAGGCGGTGGCGTTATTCGTAAACGAGCGTATCCCGCACGGTCAGCCGGGAGGCCCGTCCGGCCGGAATGGCGCTCGCCAGGGCAGCGATGACCAGAATCCCGATCAACCAGAAAAAGGATCCATTCCAGTTGAATGCGGCCGGCATCGGCGACTGCATGAGCGCCACCCCTACGCCCGAATCGAGCACGTAGGTGAGAGGCACAGAAAGGATCACGGCCGCGACCCAACTGACCAGGCCGACCGCCATGCCTTCCAGGATCACGATGCTCTGGATATTCCCGTTCGAGGCACCGATGGCGCGCATCACGCCGATCTCGCGGGTACGCTCCATCACATTGATGCTCATCATTCCGGTCAAGCCCAAACCGCCGACGCCCGCGATCAACACCGCCATTCCCAGCATAAAATAGACCAGCAGGTCGGTCTGGTTCTTTTGCTGCTGCATCCAAACCGCCCCTTGCTGCACGGAAGCGACCGGAATATTCCTTGCCTTGAAGGCGTCCTGCAAAGCCTGGGAGATCGCGATCTGGGAGGGCGCATTGTGGTCATAGGTGATGACGCGCAGCTCGAAGACCCGATGCGGCAGCTTGAGCACCCGGCTGAGAATCTCGTAGTTGGTGTACAGCAGGGGCGGATTGGCATTCCCGATCAGGCGGTAGAAGCCGACGATCTGCCAACGGGTTTGATCGTTTCCGATCTTGACCGTGATCCAATCCCCGACCCGCAGATCCGGGCGGATCTTCTGGAGATGGTTCCCGACCACGACGGCATTCGTGTCGAGCGGCGTCAGCCAGCGCCCGGC
>DATJPX010000167.1:0-43247 GCA_035506155.1 Anaerolineales bacterium | reverse complement strand
CATCATCTCGACCAATTTTTTGGTGTTGTACGGCGGCTTGGCTTCCCCCACCAGGTAGCCCTGGCGCAGGACTGCCACGCGATGGCACAAGCCCTCCACGTCTTCCAGCTTATGCGAGACGAACAAGACCGCCTTGCCCTGCTCGGCGAGCAGGCGCAGGGCGGCGAAGAGTTTTACTTTTTGCGGAGCGCTGATGCCGGTGGTCGGCTCGTCGAAGATCAGGACGCGGGCGCCCAGCCAGATCAGGCGCAGGATCTCCAACTGCTGGCGTTCACCGACCGTCAGGGAATCCACGTAGGCTTCGGGGTCGAGGCTGAATGAGAATTGCCCGGCGAGCTCCTTGAAATCCTGCGCCGCGGCTTTCTGGCCTGCCAGCAGGCCGCCTTTGCGGCCGAGGATGAAGTCGTCGATGACCCGCATGGGAGGAAAGTCCAACGGGTCCTGGTGGAGCATACCCACCCCCAGGCGGATGGCGTCCGCCGGGGAGTGAATGACGACCGGCCGGCCGTCGAGAATGATCTCGCCTTGGTCAGCCCGAATAAATCCGGATAATATCTTCATCAAAGTGCTTTTACCGGCGCCGTTTTCCCCCAGGATGCCCTGGATCGTCCCGGCCGGGACGGTTAGATTGATCCCCACGTTCGCGTGGACTGCGCCGAATGTCTTGTGGATGTCCTTCAGTTCAACGTTCATGGTTTTTTCCTGGTCCGACACCGATATTGAGCAAAGCGCTTCGCAGAATAAAATAAAGGGGGGAAGGCAAGCCTTCCCCCCAGGTTCGAAACGGGTTACTTGGCGACGCTATCGCCTTCCATGCCCTCGAGGAGCTGCGGGAGGTACCAGATCTGCTGATCGGTGGCGGCAACGCCATCCGCCAGGTAGACGGTCTTGTCCTGCAGGTTGATCGGGCCGGTCCACAGGTTCAGGCCGCCGGCCAGCTGGGCGATGAACGCATCCAGCTTGGTGGAGTTGTCGGCGCTCAGGCCCTGACCCTTGTTGAAGCCGACTGCGCTGGTGTCGGGATTGTTGATGTTGGTCCAATCCGGAGCGTTCCACTGGAAGTTGGAAGTCCAACTGCCGTCGATGGCGGTCTTGACGGTCGCGGCAAAGGCGGGACCCCAGTTGAAGTACGGGACGCCCAGGCAGATTTCAGGAGCGACGCCGCAATTGTCCTTGTAGTCATAGGCAAGCGCAAAAACATTCTTGCCGGCGTCGTGGGCCTTCTTGGCCTCGACCAGGGCTTCGGTGGTGTCGATGCCGGAGATGACCACATCGTACCCATTGTTGTAGAAGTTATCGGCAACCTGGGTCGGGTCGGAGGTGACGCCCGGGATGTTGAACCAGAAGCCGATCCAGGTGACCGTGAAGGTCAGCTTGGCCGGATCGTTCTTGAGGACGTTCGTCCAGCAGTACTTGGCGCCCAGGAAGGCCGAGGAGGCCAGGCGGCGGGTTTCGTCGTTGATTAATGGACCGAGGAAACCGATCTTGCCCGTCTGGGTGGTCAGGGCGGCTGCGCAGCCGGCGACCATCTTCATGTACTCCATGCGGCCCATGATGTCGACCTGATTGGCCGAAGCCTGGTAATTCTTGCCGTCTTTCCAGGTCCAGTCGTCGGAAACGCCGATGACGAAGACGTTCGGGTTCGCCTGGGCAAACTTAAGGGCTTCGTCTTTCATGTCGTCCGAGTTGAAGAAGATCAGCTTGGCGCCCTGCGAGACCAACTGGTCGGCTAGCTGGGATGCGGTCTGGCCGGGATAGGCCGGAGAGCCGGAATAGACGTTTTCGAGGTAGAGCATCTTCGCGCCGGGAACATTACTCTCGACGTATTGGCCGCCATCATAGGTGGCCTGGCTCCAGCCCTGGTCATTGTGCGGGCCGACCAGGAGCATACCGAAGATGAAGGGTTGCGGGGTGGCGGTCGCAGGAACGGCCGTTGCCGTGGCAGGCGGCTGGGTGGCAGGCGGCACGGTGGCCGGAGGCTGCGTGGCGGTCGCCGGGGTGCCGCAGGCCGACAGGACCATGACCAAGGCCATAGCCAGTAAGGCGAGGATCGTTACATTTTTACGCATAGGTTACTCCTCCAAGAGTAAGTAGGTGAGAGTGAAAAGCGGAATGCACAAAGTAACCAATACACGTCAGTACCTCTCCGACCACCTCCTTTCCCAGCAACCTGGATTTATTGTCTAAACATTGTTAATTCTATCACGAGGGAATATCTTAAAATTATGGGACGATGAGCGTGCCCGTTTCACCGCGAAGCGCCCGGCCGATGTTCTCCGGGTTGGTGATGATGGCCTGCTTGCCGCCATTCTCGAGATACCAGATGACGGCCTGGATCTTGGGGGCCATCGAGCCCTTGGCAAAGTGCGTGCCTTCGGCCAGGTATTTCTTGGCCTCGGCCAAGCTGATCTTGTCCAGCCACTTCTGCTCGGGCTTGCCGAAGTTGACGGCAACCTTTTCGACGGCCGTGGCGATCAGGAACAGGTCGGCGTGAATGAGGCGGGCCAGCAGGCTGCTGGCAAAATCCTTGTCGATCACCGCGGCAGTGCCGCAGTAATCGCCGTCCCCGCTGTCGACCACGGGGATGCCGCCGCCGCCGACCGTAATGACGGTCACACCGGCGTCGATCAGGGTCTTGACCGAGTCCAGCTCGACGATCTCCTTCGGCTGCGGGGAGGGAACCACCCGCCGCCAGCCCCGTCCGGCATCCTCGACCACTGACCAGCCCATTTCCTTCTCCCGGTGTTTGGCCTCGGCTTCGTCCATGAAACTCCCGATCGGCTTACTGGGATTCTTGAACGCCGGATCGTTCTGGTCCACCAAGGTCTGGGTGATGACCGTGCAGACATTCTTGTGGATCTTGCGCCGGTGGAACTCGTTCTGCAGCGCCTGCTGGAACTCATAGCCGATGGCGCCCTGGCTGTCGGCCCCGCAAACGTCCAGCGGGACCTCGTGCATGCCCTCGGCTTTCGCGGCGATCTCCGACCGTCGGAGGATATATCCCACCTGAGGTCCATTGCCATGGCCGATGGCCACGTCCCACCCCGCTGCGATCATATCCGTAATATGGTGAGCCGTTTCGACCAGAGCCTGTTCCTGGTCCTCGACTGTGACCCGCTTGGGGTCTTTGATCAGTGAGTTCCCTCCCACGGCAACGACAGCGACCTTCTTACTCATTGGCTTTCCTCCTAACCCATCGTGAGGGCCATGACGGCCTTCTGGGCATGCAAGCGATTTTCGGCCTCGTCGTAGACGACCGACTGCGGCCCGTCCATCACGCCGTCCGTGACCTCGATGTTGCGGTCGGCGGGCAGCGGATGCATGTAGATGGCGTCTTCCTTGGCAAGGGCCATCTTCTTCTCATCCGTGATCCACTTGGAATACTTCTTGATGATCTTGGCGCCTTCGTCGGGATCCGGGGTATGGACCATCGCGCCCCAGGATTTGGCGTAGATGACATCGGCGTCCTTGAAGGCAGCTTCCATGTCGTCGGCCACTTCGAAGCCGACCCCGAATTTCCGGGCCTGCTCCTTGGCCTGGTCCATGATCTCGGGCATCAGGCGGAATTCCGGCGGGTGCGCCAGGACCACGTCCATGCCGAAGCGCGGCATCTGCAGGATGAGCGACTGCGGCACCGACATGGGCTTCTGGTAGGAAGCCGCATACGCCCACGAGACGACCATCTTCTTGCGGCGCAGGTCGCGGCCCTTCTTTTCCATGATCGTCATCAGATCGGCCAGGCACTGGAAGGGATGGTAGATGTCGCACTGCATGTTGAGGACCGGGACGCGTGAGTACTTGGCTACCTCGTTCAGGTAACCGTTGCCGACGCCCCAATCCACGTGGCGGACGGCGATGCCGTCGAAGTAGCGGCCGAAGATCTCGCCGATCTCCTTGGGCGTATCGCCGTGGGAGATCTGGGTGGTCTTGCTGTCGATGAAGGCGCCGTGCCCGCCCAACTGGGCGATGCCGGCTTCGAACGAACCGCGCGTGCGGGTGGAAGAGAAGAAGAACAGCATCGCCAGCACCTTGTCACGCAGGTAGGCGTGCGGTTCGTTGAGGGCGCGCTTGCGCTTCAGGTCGAAGGCCACATCCAGGACGGTCTCGACCTCCTCTTTGGTAAAGTCCAGGTCGCCAATCAGGTCGCGACCGTGAAGGAATGTTTGCATAGGTTTCTCTCCAGAAGGTAGGGGCGACGCATGCGTCGCCCTTACGAATTATTCCATCGCACCCAGGACCAACGCGAGCAGGGCCATGCGCATGACCACGCCGTTGAAGGCTTCCTGCCAGTAGCGCGACCAGCGGGTGATGTCCACGTCGGTCGGGATCTCGTCCATGCGGGGCAGCGAGTGAAGCAGGATCGCGTCGGACTTGGCCTTGGTGCCAAGCAGTTCGCGGGTGATCTTGTAGTTGGCGGGCGTCAGGCCGACGTCCTTGCCGGCGCGCTCGTCGCGACTCTTGGTGTAATCCGGCTGGACGACTGGCTCGACCAGGATGACGTCCGCTTCGGCGATGGCCTGCTCGACATGCTCGACTTCGCGGAAGTTTACGCTGAACTGCTTCAGCTCGGCCTTGTACTCCTCGGTCATCGACATGTCCGGCGGGGAGACGAAGGTGACCGGGCAGTCGAACTGGCT
This sequence comes from Anaerolineales bacterium, assembly GCA_035506155.1. Classification (GTDB taxonomy): domain Bacteria; phylum Chloroflexota; class Anaerolineae; order Anaerolineales; family Villigracilaceae; genus UBA877. Next base: position 38,610 of record DATJPX010000167.1, on the reverse strand, counting down.
GAGGGCATAGCCGAGCGAGTGCATGGTACGCATGCGCATGTCGCCGACCGCCAGCCAGGTCAGGCCGTCGATGGTGCCCTTTTCCTTCAGGACAGTATACAGGTCGGTCAGAATCTGGGTGGGGTGCTCGCCCCAGCCGTCGCCGCCGTTGATGATCGGCACAGAGGCCCACTTGGCGGCCTCGTGCGGGGCGCCCTGCTGGAAGTGACGCATGACGATCACGTCGCCGTAGAACTCCAGCATCTTGACGGTGTCCTTAATCGACTCCTGATAGAAGTCGCCGGCGCGGGTCATCTTGGCATCCGAGAAACCGGTCACATGGCCGCCCAGGCGGTGCATGGCGGCTTCGTGGGCCAGGCGGGTGCGGGTGGACGGCTGGTAGAAGGCTGTCACCAGAGTCTTTTCGGCCAGCAGGTCGTCGTTGCGGCGGCTGACTGCGATCGGCTCGAGCTCGGCCGCCACGTCGAAGACGTGGAAGAATTCTTGTCTTTCGAAATCCTTGAGGGACAGGATGTCCCGACCAGCAAAACTACGCATTTTTACCTCCGAGAGCTAATAAAGGGATGAGTGAGTAGACTTGATCTACTCCTGTTAACCGACTTTCCTGACGACATGGAAGCGGAAATAACCGGGCAGGAAATAACTGAAGGAATAATCCACCACGCGGCCATCCGTGGTGTAGAGAGACGCGACGAAGTGCAGCAACACGTCGTCCCGCTGGATCTGCAGGGCGCGGGCCACTTCCGAAGAGGCGCCGATGGCGCGGATGTCCGTTCGGGATTGGACCAGCTTCGGGTCGCCTCGGCGCATCAACAAATCCAGGACCGACCCGGTAAAGCCCGACTCGATCTCGGCCATGGACAGGACATCCGACGGGACCATATCCACCAGGTAGGCGATTGGGCGGTTGTCGGTATATATGACCCGGCTGACCCGCGTCAGGGTCGTCCCGACCGGGATGTTCAGGGCGGACGCCTGGTCCTCGTCGGCCGGAACCTGCTCGACATGCAGCTCACCCATGTTGACCGGCAGGTTGGTCCGTTGGGCCAATGTCTCGATGCTTTCGAGGACTTCCAGCCCGGTATCGATGACCGGGACCTTGGCCACGACGAATGTGCCCACGCCCTGGCGGCGGCGGATCAAGCCCTGGCCCTCGAAAGAACGCATGGCCTCGCGCAATGTGGCTCGCGAGACCCCCATCCGCCGCGCCAGCTCCGGCTCGGACGGCAAGCGGCTCTCGGCCGGGAGCGAACCGATCAGGTTCGCCAATTCGGCCTGTAAACGTCTGAATGGATACTGTCCCATAATTCTCCTCCTCCTATTGGGCCGGTCCTTCAACGACCGGCAAAAATGTGAATTTCGTTACGTCCACCAGGCCCTTATCCGACAGGCGCAGCTCGGGAATGACGACCAGAGCCAGCAGGGATAATTGCATGTTTGGATTGTTGAGGGTGCAGCCGCAAGCCCGGAAACCATCCAGGATCGTCCCGGCCTTGCGGGCCACGATATCGGCTTTCTCGGTGGACATCAAACCGCCGATGTTCAGCTCCACCAGGCCGATGACCTTGCCTTCTTTTACCACCACCTGTCCGCCGCCGACTTCCGCCAGCTTGTTGACAGCCAGGGCCATGTCCTGCTCGTCTGTACCGACCACGATCAACTGGTGACAATCGTGAGCGACCGTCGAGGCGATCGCACAGCGGGATTTGAATCCGAATCCGCTAACCAGCCCGACCTGGACCGCCCCCGTCCCGTGATGGCGCTCCACCAGGGCGGCTTTGGCGAGGTCACGTGGGATGTCCGTGTGGACCTGCTCGTCGTTGACAGGGACATCCAGCAGCAGGCGGCGGGTGGGAGCCTGGTTCTCGATCACCCCGATCACATTCACCCTCACCCCGCCCCCTCTCCCGCTGGGAGAGGGGCTGGGGGTGAGGGCCGGTATACGGAAATCTTCCGCCTGCAACGGTTTCTTCAGGTGGACCGAGTTCTTCGCCCATTCCGGGTGATCGACTTTCAGCAATTCCACCAGCAGTTCGCCCTTTTCGGCCACGACCCTTCCTTGTGACAGGACCAGTTCGGCCCGGAAATCCTTCAAGTCGCTCACCAGGACGATATCCGCCCAGCGGCCGGGAGCGATCATCCCGATCTCGCGGGTCAGGCCGAAGTGTTCGGCCGTATTGAGCGTGGCCATCTGCAGGGCAGTCATGGGGGACAGCCCCTGCCCGATGGCATGCCGGAGGACCCGGTCGATGTGGCCCTCGCCCACCAGCGTTCCGGCGTGACAGTCATCGGTGCAAAGGATGAAGCGGCGCGGATCGAGGTGCTGCTCGGTAATGGCCTTCATGCCTTCGGCCACGTCCTGCCAGGCCGAGCCGTAGCGCAGCATGGCCTTCATGCCCTGGCGAACGCGCGCCACGGCGTCCTCCGGGCGGGTCCCTTCGTGGTCGTCCTCGGGCCCGCCAGCGACGTAGGCATGGAAGGCCGGACCCAGGTCGGGGGAGGGATAATGCCCACCGATGACCTTGCCGGCCTGGCGGGTGGCGGCCAGTTCCGCCAACATCTTGCCATCGCCGGCGGCCACGCCCGGGTAGTTCATCATCTCGCCCAGGCCGATCACACCTGGCCAGGTAAGCGCCTCGGCCACATCTTCGGGATCGAGCTCCGCGCCGGGGGTTTCCAGCCCGGGGGCGGACGGCACGCAGGACGGCACCTGCACCCAGACGTGAATGGGCTGCCGGGCAGCCTCATCCACCATCAGCTGGATGCCCGGCAAGCCGAACACATTGGCGATCTCGTGGGGATCAGCAAACAGCCCGGTCGTGCCATGCGGGATGACCGCCCGCACATACTCGGTGACGGTCAGCATGCCCGACTCGACGTGCATATGCCCGTCCAGCAAGCCCGGCACCAGGTAGCGGCCCCCGGCGTCGATGACCCGGGTCTCCCGGCCGATCGTGTGGGAGGCATCCGGGCCGACGTAAGCGATGCGGCCTTCCTTGACGGCCACGTCGGTCTCCGGGACGAACTCGCCGGACTGGACGCACGCCCAGATACCCTTGCGGAGCACCAGGTCCGCCTTCTGGCGGCCCATGGCAACGTCGATGAGAATATGGGTAAGTTCGAGGGTGGTTGGCATAGGTTTAGTTCTTATGCAGTTCCCGGATCGCCCGGATGTCTGCGGTATGCTGGTCCATGTGACGGAGGTGGGTCAGGACGATATCGCGTACGCTCAAAACAGTCTCCTTTTGGTCGCCCGGCCAGGTGATCCGGCCGGAGCGGTCCCAGGCATCCGGAACGCAGCGCAGGAACGCAACCAGGTTGCACGTGCTGCCCCGGAAGAGGGCCAGGGCCGCCTCGACCGGACGCCGGTCGTATGCCCAACGTTCGGCCCAGGTATCCTGCCCCTGGCTGAAGTACCAGGCCATCGGGAATTCGATCCCGTCGCAGCCGGCGGCCGCCCGCAGGTTGACTTCCCAGATCAGCTCGCCCTCCACCGTATGATGGACATAGGACCGGATCGACCAGCCTTCCTTGCCTTTCCAATCCAGGCCGGTCTCATCCAGCCCGGCGATGGCGGCTTCCAGCCGGTCGGGGAGCTGAAGGTATTTCTTCAAGAGGAAGTCGTGTTTGTCGCCCATCAAGGTTCGAGCAATCGTTTGGCGGCTTTATTGTGCTTCTCGACCAGCTTGCGCTCATCCAGGGTGACCAGCTGTCCCGCGCGGACGACGAACTTCCCGCCGACCACGGTATAGTCTGCCCGGACCGGCTGGCAGAAGATGGCCGCCGCGACCGGATCGTGCAGCGCCCCGGCAAAATCGAGGCGGTTCAGGTCGATGGCGAAAAAGTCGGCGCATTTGCCGGGCTCGAGTGAGCCGATGTCTTTCCGGCCCAGAACCTCCGCCCCGCCGCGCGTCCCCAGGCGCAGGGCTTCGCGGGCGGTCATCAGCTTGCGGGTCGGGTCGTTCGAAAGCGAGAAGCCGGTGAGGCCTTCCTTGACCCGCGCCACCAGCATCGCCTGGCGGACCTCCGCCAGCATATGCGAACCGTCGTTGGAAGCCGAGCCGTCCACGCCCAGGCCGACCTTCACACCGGCTGCCAGGTATTCGCGGATCGGGGCGATGCCAGACGCCAGGCGCATGTTCGAGGTCGGGCAGTGGGCCACCCCGCAGCCCTGGCGGGCGAAGGTTTTTACTTCTTCGTTATCGACGTAGACAGCGTGGGCAAACCAGACGTCCTCGCCGACCCAGTCCAGCGACTGCATATAGGCCACCGGCCGATGGCCGAATTTCTCCAGGCAAAACTGTTCCTCGTCCTCGGTCTCGGCCAGGTGGGTGTGCAGGTGAACGCCGTACTGGCGGGCCAGGGCAGCGGATTGTTTCATCAGCTCGCCGGTCACGGAAAAGGGCGAGCAGGGCGCCAGGACGATCTGCACGAAGGACCCGGGTTCCGGGTCGTGGTACTTTTCGATCAGGCGCTGGCTGTCCGCCAGGATCTTCTCTTCGCTGTCGACCACCGAATCCGGCGGCAGCCCGCCCTTGGATTCGCCCAGGCTCATCGAACCGCGCGAAGCCTGCAGGCGGACGCCCACTTCCCTGGCCGCAGCAATCTCGTCGTCCAGGCGGGAGCCGTTCGGGAAAAGGTACAGGTGGTCGGAGGCGGTCGTGCAGCCGGAGATGGCCAGCTCCGCCAGGGCAGTCTGGGTGGAAACCCGGATGTCGTCAGGGTTCATCCGCGCCCAGATCGGGTAGAGCGTCTTGAGCCAATTGAACAGGTTGGCATCCTGGGCAGCCGGGACAGCGCGTGTCAGGGTCTGGTAGAAATGATGGTGGGTGTTGACCAGCCCGGGCAGGAGCAGGTGGCCGGACAAGTCGAGCACCTCGTCGGCGGCCTGCGGCAGGGCACTGGAACTGCCGACCTGCTCGATGAAACCGTCGCGGATAAAAAGACCACCCCCGGGAATCTCCCGCTGGTGGTCATCCATGGTCACTAAGATTGTTGCATTTTTGATCAGGAGGGTGGGCATAATGGATCAGGCAGTCGACTATATGTCTGACAACTATGCCCCTAGTGTAGCAAAAAAAGGAGGGAATGTCAATTGTCGGACAAGTATCTTCGATACAATCTCATTACAATGCAAGTCGCCAGCCGGCCACTTGACAATGAGACAATTAGGAGCTAATATATCCATAATTACGCGGGACTTGACTATACCTTATATCGTCCCTTCGTAATTTATGCGGCTTCTTAAAAATTATTTTGTCCTGACTAGTGGAGGAATATTCATGCATACCCAGAAACGCATCATATGGTTTTCCCTGGCGGCGCTTTTTGCTCTGGTGATTAACTTTGCTGCGCCGATTGCGGCTTTGGCGGATGACGGGACGAGCGGCGGCGGCACGTCCGATCCGGCGCCCAGTTCCACTCCGACGACCGATCCACAAGCGACCACCACCTCGGGAATCTCGCCCACTGATACGACTGATCCCCAGGCGACTGCCACCCCGGTAGCCTCGCCCACAGTCACGACCGACTCCCAGGCAACCGACACCTCCGTTGCCGCGCCCACGGCGACGGACGATCCCACTTCGACCGTGACGGCGGACCCTTCGGCCATGCCTGCACCTGATTCCACGGCGACGCCCTCCCTGCCCGATATACTCAGCCAATCCCCGGCCGGAACGCAGGTGGTCGTCCTCGATTCGAACGGCCAGCCCGTCTCGCTGGCGACCCAACAGGGCGCAAGCATCCTAACGAACGGCGATCCGATGTGGTGCCCGGGGACGGCCCTGCCGGGCGACTCGAGTTGTACCACTTCATTCGACGTCTTCAGCACGAACGGCGCGGATACCGGCCTGCTCGACTACCTGGCGGCCAACTCGGCCATCTACAACGGCGCAGGCACCATTTACGTCGCCTCGACTTACGACAGCAGCCTGGAACCGGGCGATGTGGTCATCGACGGCAGCAGCCTGGCCGGCCTAACCGACCTGACCTTGCAAGGCGGCTGGGACTTTGGCTTGAACGCTGTCTCGGGCGGCAACTCGGTCTTCAACGGGACCTCCCTGACGGTCACCAATTGGAACAATGGGAATATCACCATCAACAATGTGGACGTGACGGGCAGCACCGGCGGCCTCCAGGTGGATACGACCAACGACGCCACCTTGAACGATGTCAACGTCAGCGGCACGACCGACAACAACGGGATCACGGTCAACGCCCTTGGAAAGGCGACCATGAATTCGGTTACCTCCAACGACAACAGCGGGACCGGCGCGACCGTGAGCGCCGGGGGCGACATCGCTGTCAACGACAGCCAGTTCAACGGCAACGGGACCAGTGCATCCACCACCTCCAGCACTGTGGGCGGCACCCATACCGAGAGCGCGGCCGGCTTCTCCGGCCTGCAGGCCAGCTCCGACAGCAACGTCACGCTGCAACAGGTCTGGGCTTCCTGCAACGGCCTGGATGGGGCCAACCTGGACGGCTACGATGTCTCCGTCACGGACGGCCAGTTCTTTGGGAACGGTTTTACCGGCTACTATTCCTATTCCACGGTCGACGATCTCACCAATACGGAAACGCACGAGTTCTTCCAGGCCGGCAACGGTTTGACCGTCTACGCCGGCGATACTGCCACCTTGAGCGGCGTGGAGGCGAGCGGGAACGCCGGGAATGGGGCGGATATCTCCCATTCCGCCAATCTGTCCGTCACGGACAGCCTCGCCAATACCAGCCAGTTCAACGACAACGGTTTCGGGGCCGACTTCTCACCCTACACATCCCTGCCCGTGCTTGGATCGATCGACACGGCGGCATACTATGCCTATAACGAGACGAAGAGCGACACCACCACCCAGGATTTCCTCGACGCGCACGTATCCGCCGGCACCGGCCTCGTCACGAACAGCACCTCGGACTCCACGTTGGTAGATGTGACCGCCGAGGGCAACGCCGGCTCGGGCGGAAACTCCTACTCCAGCGGAGGGGACGTCAACGTCATCGGCGGTCTGTTCAACGGCAATGGCGAGAACGGTTCCCTGGACATCTACTTGGCCAACAACGCCGACAGCACGAACACCAGCATCAGTGGGTCGCTCGTCCAGGGAAGCGGCTTCGAACTTAACGCCCTTGGCACCGGGAGTGCCTTCCTCTCGGACGTCAGCGCCGAAGGAAACAGTTTCTACGGCGCGTACGTCGACACCAACGCCGGTCCCATCATCGTCTCCGGCGGCAATTTCAACGGGAACGGCTATGGCTCGTTCGACGGATTCTCCAGCGTCTCGCTGGGCCTGACGATGAGCACGGATCCCGGCTTCAGCCAGAACAGCGATTTCAACTGGGATCTTTCCAGCGGCGGCGGCCTGTATGCCTATACCTCCTCGGGCGGGATCGACCTCCTGAACGTGATCGCCGACGGGAATGCCGGCAACGGCGCACATGCCTTCGCGGCTGAGACGCCCCTGACCGTTTCGAGCAGCACCTTCGAAGGGAACGGCTCGGTCGGCGAGACCTACGGCGACGTTACCACTAACCAGAATTTGGTCACCAGCGCCGAAAGCACCACGATGTACCAATACCAGAACAGCCAGTCCGGCTTGTACGGTTCCGGCGGCTCGGTCACTCTCTTGAATGTCGTCGCCAATGGCAACTCGTTCGACGGTGCGGAAGTGTACGCCGTGACGGGCAACGCCTCGGTCGCTGGCGGCAGTTTCGTTGACAACGGCTACACCGGCCAGACCTATTCCTTCGATATCGTCAGCACCGACGATGGACCGGATTCCGGCACATTCAATTATTATGGATCCGGTTTGTATGCCTCCTCTGACCACGGTTCGATCAGCCTGAACGCGGTTACCGCATCGGATAACAGCGTTAACGGTGCGGACCTGTTCACTGTTCCCAACGACACCAGCGTGGTCTGTAGCACCATGGATGACAATGGTGCTTATGGCGTCCAGACGTATTCCGCCACAACAGAACTGCTCGGCACCGAATTACTCGGGAATGGTAGCGGACCCTACAACGTGGAATCCGGGGTTCCTGTCATCAGCACCGACTGCAATCCCGCTTCCGGCCCCCAGCCGGGCGGCAATCCCTCCCCGCTGCCGATCCACCAGATCCCGGTCACGGGCGATGGTGCGGGGCAAACCGCCGACCTGAACTGCGTCAGCTTCAGCGGCACCCTGATTAGCCTGCCGGACAGGGACCACGTCTTGTTCTACTGCAAGACGATCGGCCAAGGAACGCTGGATCAGATCAAGGCCACCGATCCCCTGCCGGCCGACCTGCCCCAAGGCGATACCTTCGTCTCCGGCATGGATGCACACGTGACTTTGAACGGCCAGAATCTGGATCTGCTGCCCTCCCCGATGACGGTGGCCTTCAACCTGACCGACGACCTCAAGAACGCCACCTTGGCGATCCTGTACTGGGATCCGACGGCCAAGAACGGCGTCGGGGACTGGGTGGAACTGCCCGAGCGGGCCTTCGTCTCCCCCGCTGTGGATAAGATCTTCTCCCTGCACACCCCCACAGACGGCAAGCTCATCCTGGTGGGCACCCACCAGACACCCGAAGGCTACTTCCAGGCAAACGTCAACTTCACCGGCACTTTCATCCTGGTGAAGAAGTAAACCAAACTCACTCTCCAATCCGAAACGGGACGACGCAAGCCGTCCCGTTTTCATTCTCCAGAAGCCAGTGCTCGCCTGCATTTGAAAGTAAAATATCCCCATGAGCGATCTGACTTGGGACACCCTCTATACCGACCACGCCGACGCTTACGAGACGCTCGTCTCCCACGAAGATTACGAAGGCAACCTGCCGCGTGCCATCGAAACCATCCAACCCCTGGCCGGGGGCGTGGCGGCCGAGTTCGGCTGCGGGACCGGTCGGGTCACCGGCCTGCTGACCGGACGGGTCCGCCGCATCCACAGCTTCGACCTGACCCTGTCCATGCTGCGGATGGCCCAGCAGAACCAGGCCCGCAAGGGCTGGGAAAACGCCACACTGGCGCAAGCCGACAGCCGGTGCATGCCGGTCCGTTCGGGCTGGGCGGACTTCGCCATCCAGGGCTGGGCCTTCCTGCAAATCGCCGTCTGGCACTGGGACGATTGGCAAATCCAGCTCGGCCGGGCGCTGGACGAGATGGGCCGCCTGGTCCGCCCAGGCGGCAAGCTGATCCTGATCGAGACACTCGGCACCGGCGAGTTGACCCCCAATCCGGCGGCCCAATTCCGGACCATCTACGATTTCCTCGAGCAGGAGCGCGGGTTTCGACCGCAGGCCATCCGCACCGATTATCGCTTCGAGAACATGGGCCAGATCGACGAAGTGGTGCTTCCCCTCTTCGGGATCGAAATGCTCGAACGGCTGATCCGCACCCCGGATGGCATCGTCGTTCCGGAGTGCACCGGCTTATGGTGGAAGGATAACCCGGCCCATGATGAAGCCGCGAGATCCGCGCCAACGTCCCATGGATAGTTTCGAAGGCAGGCAAATATGACCAAACTGACCGTCGCCCCTTACGGGAGCTGGAAATCCCCGATCACGACCGAGCTGATGACCGCCAAATCCATCGGCCTGGGCCAGGCCGCCGTCGACGGCCAGGACATCTACTGGCTGGAAGGCCGTCCGCTGGAAGGCGGGCGCAACGTCCTGGTGCGCCTGGTCCCGGGCGGCAGGCCGTTGGAGGTCCTGCCAGCCGAGATCAACGTGCGGACGCGCGTTCACGAATACGGCGGGGCAGCCTATCTGGTCCACGCCGGGACGGTCTATTTCGTGGATTTCAAGGACCAGCATCTCTACCGCCAGAAACCCGGCGGGATGCTGGAGGTGCTCACCCCGACCGACGGGATGCGCTACGCCGATTTCATCCTGGATGAGCGACGTGAGCGCCTGATCTCCGTGCGGGAAGATCACACCGGCGCTGGCGAGGCCGTCAACACCCTGGTCGCCGTCCCGCTCAGCGGCGGCGACGGGCAGGTGCTGGCCGCCGGGTACGACTTCTACTCCAACCCGCGCCTCAGCCCGGACGGCTCCCGGCTGGCCTGGCTGTGCTGGAACCATCCCAACATGCCCTGGGACTGCTGCGAGCTGTGGACCGCCGCGATCCGGGCGGACGGCAGCCTGGCGGACCAAAGCAAGGTCGCCGGTGGGGTGGACGAGTCGCTCTTCCAACCCGAGTGGTCGCCGGCGGGCGTGCTCCATTTCGTGTCGGATCGAACCGGCTGGTGGAACCTCTATCGCCTGGGCGAGGCGGCCGAAGCGCTCTGCCCGCTGGAGGCCGAGTTCGGTGAACCGCAGTGGGTCTTCGGCCTGCGGACGTATGACTTTATCGGTGCGGATGAGATTCTGTGCACTTACAGCCAGGGCGGCGCCTGGCATCTGGCCCGTCTGGATGCCAAGACCGGGAAACTCGCTCCGCTCGACCTGCCCTTCACGGATTACGGCAGCCCCCATATTGGGGAAGGATTCGCCGTCCTGAGCGCCGGTTCCCCGGCGGATCCGCCCGTACTGCTCAAGCTGGACCTCGCAACCGGTCGAACCGAGGTTCTGCGGCGCGCCTTCGAGCCGACCATCGACCGGGCTTATTTCTCGCTCCCGCAGCCGCTCGAGTTCCCCACCGAAAACGGACTGGCCGCCCGGGGTTACTTCTATCCGCCCGCCAACCGCGATTTTACGGCCCCGCAAGGCGAGCTCCCGCCTCTGCTGGTCTTCAGCCACGGCGGGCCGACGGATGCGGCCAGCACCGCCCTGCGCTACGGCATCCAGTTCTGGACCAGCCGGGGCTTCGCCATCCTGGACGTGGACTACGGCGGCTCGTCCGGCTACGGTCGGGCCTACCGCATGCGTCTCAACGGCAATTGGGGCATTGTGGATGTGGAGGATTGCTGCAACGGGGCGCTCTGGCTGGCGGAGCAGGGAAGGGTGGACCCAAAGCGCCTGGCCATCCGGGGCGGGAGCGCCGGCGGATTCACCACCCTGGCCGCGCTCGTCTTTAAGAATGTCTTCAGCGCCGGAGCCAGCCTGTACGGCGTCTCCGACCTGGAAGCCCTGGCAACCGACACGCACAAGTTCGAGAGCCGCTACCTGGACAATCTCGTCGGTCCCTACCGCGCCCGCAAGGATCTGTACGTGGCGCGCTCGCCCATCCATCACACCGACCGGCTGGCCACCCCGCTGATCCTCCTCCAGGGCGATGAGGACCGGGTTGTCCCACCCAGCCAGTCCCAAAAGATGTACGAAGCCGTCAAGGCCAAGGGATTGCCGGTGGCCTACCTGCTCTTCGCCGGGGAACAACACGGCTTCCGCCAGGCCAAGAACATCCAGCGCGCTTACGAGGCGGAGCTGTACTTCTACTCGAAGATCTTCAGGTTCGACCTGGCCGATCCGGTCGAACCGGTCCGGATCGAGAATCTATAAACCGCAGGGGTGGATCGCGATCCGCCCTTATACTTGGACCATTCCCCATTTTCAGGACTCTCTCGAAATTTCGGATTGACAAGATTAATCGCGAAGCAACGAAGCTCGCGAAGAATAGAAAGGGTCCTTCGCGTTCGTTGTATCTTCACGGTTCAATCTTTCCTGCCTGACGAAGCAAATCTCGACCCGAGAAGGTCTTGTCCCTTCTGTTCGCCATCCGGCACGCAGGAAGCTTGTGTGTTATACTCTTTTTGACAGTTTTGAATTGGATAACTGGTCTTGTGTGGTGCACTGGCCGCCGACCCTGTTATGGGCTGGTGGTCATTTTTTACCGGCTGTGCCGGAGAGAGCAGTACAAAATGGAAGTACGATTGTACGTAGGGAACCTCGCCAAATCGACCACCGCGGACGAACTCAAGACCCTGTTTGGCGGGGCCGGGACCGTCAATGCGGCCGAAGTCATCAAGGACCGCGATAACGGCGAGTCGAAGGGCTTCGCCTTCGTCACGATGAATGACCAGGCGGAGAGCGAAAAGGCCATCAGCATGTTCAACGCTTACAAGCTGAGCGAACACGAGCTCAAAGTGAACGTGGCCAAGCCGAGGATCGAGCGCTAGCCTGCTGCGCCTCGTCTGAGACGAACAGAACTAGATAGGCCCTGCCATCCGGCGGGGCCTTTTTGATTCGGATTGTGATCGTGCTGTACTGCCCTTCGTTATTTTTCCGGACGCAGCAGGTGGTAGCGTTCCCATAAACCGGTCAGCCCGCCCCAGTACACCACCAAGGATTGGCCGGCGCGGGTATTCCAATCCCGTTCCAGGTCGGCATGGCAGCGCGGCCCGAGCCCAACCCGTTCGTGGTGGCAGAAACGGCACTCAAGCGGCTGGAAACCCGTCCCGTGCAGTTCACACAGGTTGTCCTTCAGGAAATTGCAGCCAGCGGGGGCGGCCTGCTGCGTGGCGAAACCCATCTCATTGCCACGGAAAGCCGGAGAGAGCACCCCGAACGACCGGTCGGGGGAGAACTCCAGCATCATCCGGTGGGCGTACCCGCCATCGACGGCACGACCGGCCTCCTCCACTGACCACCAGCCCGGGCGATTGCAATATCCCAGGCAGACCGCGCATCCGCACGGCTCGGAGGGCGGATACTTCTTCGCCAGGGTCAATGGTCGTTTACGCCGGGAATGGGCCATGGGTTCAGTGGGAGGACTTTGCCAGATTCGCCACCACCATAATGACGATCAGGACCGCCAGGACCAGGTAGATGATGATGCTGACGCGATTGCGGACGAACCAGGATGGCCCGGCTTTCGCGCCCGGAGCTTTGACGATCGAAATGGAAACCAGCTCGCGGAAAGCTGATAATTCGGCATCCGAGGCGAAGGCCCGCTTCGGCACGATCTGGTACTTGCGCTTGTCACCGGAATACGTCAGAAGGAAATATTCCCTGGTTTCCACCAGGGCCTGGAAACTGCGCCAATCCATCTGCACCTGGGCGAACTTCGACGCCAGATGGACGCCTTGCGCGTCCACCGTCCAGGTCACCTCGGTCCGCAGGCGCTCGTTCGCATCCACCTGCCGCCCGATCATCCTCGGGTTCATGACGAAGATGACCAGGAGGTACAAGGGCAACCAGAGCATGGTGAACAAGGGTCCCAGGGACAGGTTGAGCCTGAAGACGATGGACCCGATGGCCCCCATGAGAAACAGGAAGGAAAAAATCACCAGCAATGTGCGCGTTTCCGTTCGCCTCAATTGGTAGGCCCGGGTGGTTTTGATGAAATCCTCTTTCGTGGGGATAAAGCGAAAACTCAGGGATGGTTCCATGACTGCCTCCGGTGATTCCCTTGCTCATCCAAGTATAGGATAAATACCCGTCAGTGGCAACTCTGACAAATTATACGTTTCCCGGGCTCCGTTCTTCCCCGCAATGCGATATTTCAGATATACTTGGGCAATTAACCCGGTCATCCAACCATGGACCTCTCCCAGATCATCCACCTGCTCGGCGACCAACTCGGGGCCATCCTGTCGGAGCTGGAATCGCCGGCCATCTTCGCCACGGAGGAGCGCATCCGGGCGGAGGCCAAGGCCCGGCGCAGCGGGGATCGCGGGGCAGCCAGGAAGCTGAAAAAGGAAGTCTCCGCCCTGCCGGCCGACGAAGCCCGGGCCGTGGCGGCCGCTTTTGCCACCTACTTCGACCTGGTCAATCTGGCGGAGGAAAACCAGCGCGTCCACCGGCTCCGCCAGCGCCTCGACGAAAAATACCCGGAGCCGGACAGCGAATCGGTCGGGGAAGCCATCGCCCTCTTGAAAGCCCGGGGGGTGTCACCTGCGCAACTCCAAACCCTGCTCGACGACCTGTCGATCGAACTGGTACTAACCGCCCACCCCACCGAAGCCCGCCGGCGGACGGTCCTCTCCAAGCTCCAGCGCATCTCCGACCTGCTGCGCCAGCTTAGTCCGAATCAGCTTCCCCGGCGCGAGCTGGATGAGATCCAAGCCGCCCTACACGGTGAAATTTCCATGCTGTGGCTGACCGAACGCGCCCGCACGGTCACGCCGGCCGCCAGCGATGAGGTCCGCACCGGGATGTATTTCGTCGAGTCCGTCTTCTGGAACACCCTGCCAGTTATCTACGACGACCTCGACCAGGCCCTGGAACGCCACTACCCCGGCGTGCGGACCGGCCGGGCCTGGTTGAGCCTGGGGTCCTGGATCGGCGGCGACCGGGACGGGAACCCCAACGTGACCAGCGAGGTGACCGCCGAGACCCTGCATCTGCACCGCGGCCTGGCTATCGAGAGCCACCGCCGCACCCTGCAGGAGCTGTCCCGCCGCTTGAGCATCAGCTCGCGCCGCTACCTGCCATCCGCCAAGCTGGCCGACTGGATCGAAAGCCGGCGCCCCTTCCCGCCCCATGCTGTCTTCATCGAAGGTCGATATTCCGACGAGCCCTACCGGCTGGCGCTGGCCCTGCTGGCCGCCGACCTGGCGCACGCCTCCAGCGATAACATGAAGGCCCACCTGCTCAGCCGGGAGCCTCACGAGGCGCGCATCCACATCGAGGATCTGCAGCGGCCCATCGAGATCATCGCCAACACCCTGCCGCCCGAGCTCGCCCGGATCGAGCTCCAGACCATCCGCCGGCAGTTGCAAATCTTTGGCCTGCGCGCCGTCCGCCTGGACTTGCGCGAGGATTCGGTCCGGCTGAATGCCGCCCTGGCCGAGGTCCTGCGAACCCTGGGCATCGCCGCGGATTTCGAACGGCTGCCCGAACCGGAACGGATTGCCTTGCTGACCCGCCTGCTGGGCCAACCCCGCCCGGAGTTTCCCGCCCATCCTGATTTTTCCGCTGCCACGGCCGAAACCTGGGCGCTTTTCCAGTTGATCGGTCGGGTTTGCGAGGTATACGGTTTCGAGATGCTCGGGGCGTTCGTCATCTCGATGACCCATTCCGTCGCCGACGTGCTGGCCGTTCAACTGCTGGCGCGGTGGGTCGGCTGTGCGGACGGTCTACCGATCACGCCGCTCTTCGAATCGATCCAGGACCTGTATTCGGCCGCGGATATGCTGGAGGCGCTTTTCAGCTCGCCGATCTACCGCGCCCACCTGGCCACCTGCCGGGACGAGCAGATGGTCATGATCGGCTATTCCGACAGCAACAAGGACGGCGGCTACCTGATGGCCAATTGGGCGCTCTACCAGGCCCAGGAAGGGATCAGCCGGGTCGCCCGCGAGCACGCCATCCGCCTGACCATCTTCCACGGGCGGGGCGGAACCGTGGCACGCGGCGGCGGCCCGGCCAACCGGGCCATCCGGGCCCAGCCGGCCGGGAGCATCGACGGGCGTTTTCGCCTGACCGAACAGGGCGAAGTGATCGCCTCGCGCTACTCCAATCCCGAGCTGGCCCACCGGCACCTGGAACAGATCGTGCACGCCGTGTTGCTGGCTTCGGCGCCGACGGCCGGGGAGGCGGCAGACATCCCTGCGGGCTGGCGCCAGGCCATCGACCAGATGGCGGCGGCCGGCCAGCAGGCTTACCGGCAGCTTGTCCACGAGACGCCCGGCTTCCTCTCCTTCTGGCAAGAAGTCACCCCGATCGACGAGATCAAACGCCTCCACCTGGGTTCCCGGCCGGCAGCCCGCGCCCGCACCGGCACGCTCGACCAGATCCGCGCCATCCCATGGGTCTTCTCCTGGATGCAGAGCCGCTTCAACCTGCCGGGCTGGTACAGCCTGGGCAGCGGCCTGTCCGCCTTTCCGGACCAGGAATTGCTGCGGGACATGTACGCTGGCTGGCCATTCTTCAAGACCCTGTTGGACAATACGGAAGCTTCGCTTCTGAAAGCAGATATGGAGATTGCCGCCCTGTACGTCGATCTCGTCTCGGATAAGAAGCTGGCTGCCCGTATGTTCGCCGTCATTCGTGAAGAGTACGAACGCACCTGCAGCGCGATCCTGGCGATCAGCGGGCACAAGGCTTTAATGGAACTCGAGCCGGTCACCCAGACGGCTGTCCAGCTGCGCAATCCCTATGTGGATCCGTTGAACTACATCCAGGTGGAGATGCTGGGCCGCCTGCGCCGCCTGTCCGACCAGGAAGGCGCAGAGGCGCAGGCCCTGCGGGAGGTGGTCATCCTGACGATCAATGGGATCGCGGCCGGACTGAAGAACACCGGCTGAACCCATTCCTTATCTGGAGAACAGACCTGCGAAACAGGGACGGGGTGACAGGAGGGTCAGAATCGCATTCGGCGAATATGCTATATAATGATTTGGTAAGGATCGTATTGCCCATGGCATCCAAGCCAACCTGGTCCGTTCGAATATGACTCGCAAATCGACTTCCCTGACCATTCGCGACATCGCCAAGTATGCCGGGGTTTCAGTAGCCACCGTCAGCCGCTACATGAACAACAGCGGGCCCGTCTCACAGGAAGTGGGTGAGCGGATCTCCCAGGTGATGCTGGATCTGAATTACACGCCCCATGTCATCGCCCGCCAGCTGGCTACCGAGCGTACCCGCGCCGTCGGCCTGGTGATCACGAACGTCATGAACGACTTCTTCGCCCCGCTGGTCAATGGGGTTTTCTCCGTGACGACCGAAAACAACTACAACCTGCTGGTGGCAGTGGCGAAACCGGGAAGCCAGGAACAAAAGGACCCTTCCCCCATCGGCCCGCATAACACGGACGGCACCCTGGTTTTCGCCAATGGCCTGTCGGATGAGCAATTGGCTGACCTGTGCAAATTCCGTTTCCCGATCGTCCTCCTTTACCGCACCCCGCCCCCCAACCTGAGAATCCCGTGCGTCGTCGTGGAAAACAAGGCCTCGACCCAAAAGCTCATCGATCACCTCATCGATGTGCACGGCAGGAAACGGATCCTGTTCTTCCGCGGCATGCCCGATCAGGAAGACTCCCACTGGCGTGAGCTGGGCTACCGCAAATCCCTGGCCGCCCACGGACTGCCGATCGACGAACGCCTGATCCTGTGCGGCGAATTCGAACATAAAGTGGCTTACCGGACGATGCAGGAATATCTGGCCGCCGGGAACCGGGATTTCGATGGGGTATTCACCGGCAACGACGATGCCGCAGTGGGCATCCTGACCGCCCTGCGGGAGGCCGGCGTCCGGGTGCCCGAAGACGTCTCCGTGGCCGGCTTCGACGACTTTCGCCTTTCACGATTTCTCAACCCGCCTCTGACCACCGTCCAGGCGCCGACCGAAAAAGTGGGGTACACTGCCGCCGAACAACTGTCGAAAATATTCCAGGGGGAGCCCATCAAGGAAAAAATCCTCCTGCCGACGGAGTTGGTCTTGCGCCGGTCGTGCGGATGCGATTACCAATCCTCCAGCCTGTTGAACCTGCCCTGAGCGGACATTTGATCCCACCCTGAACTTCCCCGGCCTACGCGACCCGCGGAGGGTTTTTGCGTTGACTCTTCATCCCAACACCTCTATAATGCCATAGATGTCGCACTACGACCTGTGCCTGGCCTGGAACTGGGAGTACGATGCCGACTTCGTCCGCTTGATCGACGCCGGTTGTACGGCACGCGGGATTTCGCTTCTGCAGATCACCTCTCAGACCTTTGGGCAGGCGATGGCTGGGCTGGAAAACGGGGAAATCAGCTTCGACGTCCTTTTCGATCGCGCTTCCGAGTCCGACCCGAACTTCCAGCCGCTGGTGGATTGGTCCACCCGGCACAGGAAATTTTGCATCAACCCGCAAAAACAGACCAGCTGGTCATGGGACAAAGCCACCATGCACCTGGAATTCATCAGCCACGGCCTGTACACGCCCTACACCATCATCCTGTCGCCGCATTCCAAACACCCGCACCTGCACCCGCACGACCTCCAGCCGCTTGGGGGCAGCTTCGCCATCAAGCCGGCCTGCGAGGGCGGCGGGGATGGCGTCATCCTGGAAGCCTCCAGCTGGGATCAGGTGCTGGCGGCTCGCCAGCAATATCCGGACGAAAAATATCTCCTCCAGGCCCACGTCAAGCCGCGCCTCCTGGAGGGACGCCCGGCCTGGTTCCGCATCCTGGTCTGCAGCGGAGCCGTCTACGCCTGCTGGTGGGACCAGCACACGCACGTCTACCGGCGGGTCACCGCCGAGGAACGCGCCCGCTTCGGTTTTCGCAGCCTGTACGAGGTCCCAGCGCGCATCGCCCAGATCTGCCGCCTGCACCTGTTTTCCACCGAGATCGCCCTTACGGAAACCGGCCAGTTCCTAGCAGTGGATTACGTCAACGACCCGGTAGACCTGCGGCTTCAATCGAGGGCCGCGGACGGCGTCCCGGATATCTATGTGGAGAGTATCGCCTCGCGGTTGGTGAGGCTGGTCGACAGCCATCGCACCGGCCGTTAGGTCCGGCAGTTTTTCAACGGCTGCACTCGCCTCGCCGGATCGTCTGACGAAGAAGGATTGTATAATCAAGATCATGAACACGGCATCCTCGGATTTTGCAAGACTGGCAAAATGGTTCAAGAAGAACACGGAAGGCGAGAAGATCCTGCACTGGATCAGTTACTTCATGATCTTTTCCGTGCTGGTGATCTTTATCCTCGAATACCCAACCGGGGACAAGCTCGATTGGCGGTTCTACGGCACGGTGCTTACATTAGGGGTACTGCTGGTAATGAATATCCTGTGGTTCCAATCCCACAAGCAGCTATTTTTCCATCGCAACAAACTCTTTTTTCTCTGGGCCTTCAATATTGGTACCAACTTGCTGATCCTGGCAGCGTTTGCGTTCACCGGGCGCAGCGAAGTGGTGTATCTGTTGTTTATGCAAACCGCCCAATTCGCCAGCATGTTCGAAGTCTGGCCAAAGGGGACCATTTACTCTGCCATCTCACTAGGCATTGCCCTGGTGATCATCAAATTCTACGGTGAATCGAATGCCGGGCTGATCCAGACCGCGGCGGAATTTCTGACCGGAATTATTTTTGTGCTGGTATTCGTTTTGCTTGAAGAGCGGTCTTCCCAGGCGACCCGGCGAGCGGAAAACCTTTTGAAAGACCTCCAAGCCGCCAACATTGAGCTGAAAACCGCCCAGCAGAAAGAAAAAGAACTGGCGATCGCCGAAGAACGCATGCGCCTGGCGCGCGACATTCACGACGGGCTGGGCCATCACCTGACCGTCCTGAGCATCCAGCTCCAGGCCGCCGACAAGTTGGTGGAGCGCAATCCACAGGCCGCCGCGGAAGCCATCCGGACATCCCGCGCGGAAGCCCAGGCGGCGCTCGAGGAAGTCCGCCGCAGCGTGGGCGTGATGCGTCAATTGCCCGCCGAGAGCCAGCCGCTGCCGGAGATGCTCGCAAACCTGGTTCACGATTTCAGCGAACACACCGGCCTGCAGGCGAATTTCGAGGTCATCGGGACACCGGTCGAGTTGTCAGCTTTTGCGGGCCAGACCCTCTTCCGGACCGTGCAGGAAAGCCTGACGAACGTCCAGAAACATGGCCAGGATGTCAAGCACATCCAAGTGAAGCTGGAATATACGCCCGAGGCGATCCGTTTGATCGTAAGCGACGACGGACGACAACCCGACCGGCCCTCCGACGAGCAACCCGGCTACGGGCTGAAGGGGCTGCAGGAGCGGGTGGATCAGCTCGGAGGGAAGTTCTGCTGCGGACCCGATTCACACGGTGGTTTCCAGGTCGATGTGACGATCCCTTTGCAGGAGGTCACCCATGATCAAAGTCCTGCTGGCCGATGACCAGACCCTCATCCGCCAGGGCATTCGCCTGCTCCTGGAGATCGAAACCGACATCCAGGTGATCGGCCAGGCGGCCGACGGAGCGGAAGCGCTTCGCCAGGTAGAGCAGCTTCGCCCTGACGTGGTCCTGATGGACGTGCGCATGCCCGGGATGGATGGGGTGGCTGCCACGCGTGAGATCACCCAGCGCTTCCCGGATGTCAAAGTCATCATCCTGACCACCTTCGAGGACGACGAGACCGTCTTCGAAGGGTTGAAAGCCGGGGCGCACGGTTACCTCTTGAAAGATATCAGCAGCGAGGACATGGCCGCGGCGGTCCGCAAGGTGGCTGCCGGCGAAGCCCTGATCGAGCCGCGCCTGACCCGAAAGGTGCTGGCCGAGTTTTCCCGGCTCGCCTCGGCCCGCGCGCCATCCGTCCCGGGTGCCGCCGCCGCGACGGGCAGCCTGCCGGCGCCGCTGACCGAACGGGAGCAGCAGGTGCTCCAGGCGCTCGCCCACGGCCTCTCGAACCGTGAAATTGCCGAACAACTGGTCATCACCGAAGGGACAGTCAAGAACCATGTCTCCAACCTGATCGACAAGCTGGGGGTGCGCGACCGCACCCAGGCAGTCCTGAAAGGCCAGGAACTCCGCTTGATCTCCTGAAAGCCTCCCCCAAACAGGGATGCTTTCTTCTATTCCTCGGCCGTCTGCGGGGAATCCCGGCCTCTATCCAAAGTCATAGGCGAACCACCCTTTTTCCCCCTAAAGTCACGCGAAAAATCTACCCGAAGAATGGCCGGGGTTCTACCCACCGGCACTGTCTGCCGTTTGCCTCCCGGGGTATCCTTGCCGCATAGAAAAAATGGAGGCAGCCATGCAAAACGAACCTGGAAATAAAACCAACACCCGCCATAACCACCTCATCGCGGTGGGCGTCGTTCTGATCTTGTTGGGCCTTGGCACGCTGTTGCAAACCTGGTTGGACATCGGCAATTATGTCGTCCTGCTGCTCGGCTTGGCAATGCTCGCCTGGGGCTCATACTCACGCCGGACTGGATGGATCATTCCGGGCGGCGTCCTGACCGGCATCGGCCTGGGCATTCTGGCCACCGAAGGCCCCTGGCACTTCCCGGCCGCCGACCAGAGCGGTATCTTCCTGCTGTGCTTCGCTTTTGGCTGGTTCCTGATCGCCCTGTTGAGCGGCCTGTTCACCTGCCTGCAATGGTGGGCGCTCATCCCCGGCGGGATCATGGCCCTGATCGGCGGCAGCGTCGTCGTAACCAACGGGATGATCCGCTTGGAGGACCTCAACGTGGTCTATGCGATCATCCTGATCGTCATCGGCGGAACCCTGCTGGTCTATCGCGGCCGACCAAAGAAGAACGAGTAATCAATCCATTCGACGAGGTCCGCATCCAGACCAATCCGAATGTCCTATAAACCATTGTCTGGCTGTCGATCTTTGTTCATCAAATCATCAAGAAGTTTCTGGAGGAGCTATGAATACCATTCTCGAAGTCAAGGACCTTAAGAAGAGCTACGGAGAATTTGCGGCCGTCAAAGGGATTTCGTTCCAGATCCAGGAAGGCGAGATCTTCAGCCTGCTCGGTCCGAACGGGGCCGGCAAGACGACCACGATCTCCATGCTTTCCACCCTGTTCGCGCCCACTGGAGGCGACGCAACCATCGGCGGACACTCGGTCACGAAAGAACCCATGGCCGTGCGCAACCTGATCGGCGTTGTGCCGCAGGAGCTGGCCCTCTACGATGACCTGAGCGCCCGCGAGAACCTGGTCTTCTGGGGCCAGATGTACGGCCTGTCGGGCAGGTCCCTCAAGACCCGCGTCGATGAGGTGCTCGAGCAAATCGGTCTGACCGACAAGGCAAAAAACCGGGTCAAGACCTATTCCGGAGGAATGAAGCGGCGCGTCAACATCGGCGTCGGCCTGCTGCACAAACCCCGGGTGCTCTTCATGGACGAACCCACCGTGGGCATCGATCCACAGTCCCGGCGGGCCATTCTGGACTCGGTCAAATCCCTCAACCAACAGGGGATGACCGTCCTCTACACCACTCACTATATGGAAGAGGCCGAGGAGCTTTCGGACCGGGTCGGGATCATCGACCACGGCGAGCTGATCGCCCTGGGCAGCCAGGCCGAGCTGAACCGCCAGGTGGGCGAGAACGATACGCTCATCCTGCACATCGACGAAAGCCAGAACGGCGAGGCCCTGGCCGTGGCCGTCCGCAAGATCCGCAGTGTCTTGAAGGCCGACATCACCGACCACACCGTGGCGGTCATCGCCCCCGAGGCGGAGGAGATCATGGCGCCGGTCATCACCAAAGCCAACGAACTGGGCATCAAGATCCGCTCCGTCGACATCCAGGAACCCAACCTGGAGGCAGTCTTCCTGTCCCTGACCGGGCGCGCCCTGCGGGACTAAACAAAGAGACCACGGAGCGGGCGGAGAAAATCCGTTGCGCTCTGTGAGGAGAGATGAACCATGAAAAAACTATTCCTCATCGGCTTGAAAGACGTCAGGCTGGCCTTCCGGGACCGGGCAGCCCTGATCCTGATGCTACTGGCCCCCTTCCTGCTTACCCTCGGCCTGGGATTCGTGACCGGGCGGTTCTCGGGCGGCTCTTCGAGCGGCATCAGCCATATCCCGGTTGCCCTGGTCAACCAGGACGGCAAGCAGATTGGCAACGCCCTGGTGGAACTCTTCCAGTCCAAGGACCTGGACGAATTGATCGACCCGACTGTCTACAACGATACATCGTCCGCCTACAAGCTGGTGGATGACAACCAGGCCGTGGCAGTGATCGTCATCCCGATCGGATTTACGGACAGCATCATCCCGCCTAAGGGGCAAACGACCACCTCCGCACCCGTCCAGATCGAGCTGTACAGTAATCCAACGGCGCCCACCAGCGTGGGTGTCGTCAAGACCATCCTGGATGAGTTCCTCAGCCAGGTGGAGGTCGGGCGGGTCGGCGGCGAAGTGGCCGTCACGCAGCTGGTCTCGAGCGGCCGCATCAACATCCAGGATGCGCAAACGGTCGCCCTGAGCATGGGCTTCAGCCAGGCCAACGCTGCCAGCCAAAGTACATCCATCACCCTTAGGAACGTCACTCCCAGCGGCGAGGCCGTCAAGTTCGACGTGCTGGCCCTCCTGGCCCCCAGCATGGCGCTCATGTTCCTCATGTACACCGTCAGCTACGGCGGGCGGACACTCCTGAGCGAACGCAATTCAGGCACCCTGCCCCGCCTGCTGGTCTCGCCGACCTCACCGGTGCAGGTGCTCGGCGGGAAGATGATCGGCATCTTCTTGACCGGCGCAGCCCAGATGTTCATCCTGATCGAGGGCACCACAGTTTTGTTCCAACTCCAGTGGGGCGACCCGCTGGCCGTGACCGCCCTGGTTCTGGCGGCCGTCTTCGGGGCAGTCGGCTGGGGCATGCTCATCACCGCCGTCGCCAAAACCCCCGGCCAGGTGAATGCCATCGGCTCGGCAATCATGCTGACCTTCGGCATCCTGGGCGGCAGCTTCATCAATATGAATAACATGCCCGTCTGGTTCCGCTACGTGACCAAGATCACCCCGAATGCCTGGGGAATGGACGGGTTCAACACCCTGGCCCTGGGCGGCGGGCTGCACGACATTTTGACGCCTGTCCTGGCCCTGCTGGCTATGGGGTTGGTCCTGTTCGGCATCGCCGTGATCCTCTTCAACCGGCGCGGCCTGATAGAGAAATAGGAGTTCGCCATGAAAAAAATCCTTGCCATTGCCTGGAAAGATACCCTGATGCGCTTCACCGGCTGGGCCGAGTGGATCTTCTTCATCGTCCTGCCGATCGTCTTTACCCTCGTCCTGGCCGGAGGGACCGGCGGGAACGCCGACAGCCGGGTCCGGCTGGTGGTCGTCGATGAGGCCAACTCGCCGCTTTCCGCCGACCTGGTGACTGCCTTGAAAAACTCCCAGGCAGTCCGCCCCGACCTGCTGACCCTCAGCCAGGCCGAGACCCAATTCTCGCAGCGCACCGTCTCGGCGATCCTGATCATCCCGGCTGAATTCGACCTGGCTCACCTCGAACAGGGCAGCATCCCTCTCGAGCTGCGCCAGCAACCCAACAACATGGATGCCATGGTCGCCCAGCGCGCCGTTCTCTCGGTCATCAGCCGGGTCAGCAGCGCGGCCGATATCGCCAACGCCAGTGTTGCCAAGGCGGAACAGATGAAACCCTTTGCCTCGGCGGCTGACCGGCAGGCGTACTTCGACGCCTCTCTGAAACAGGCCCAGACCCTGATCTCCGCTGCGCCCGCCCGGGTGACGGAGACCAGCGGGAACACCAAGGACCCCGTCCCCTATAACCCGCGGACCAATTCCTCGGCCGGCCAGTTGATCACCTGGGTGTTCGTCCCGCTGATCGGCATTTCGGGCATGTTCGCCTACGAACGGCAGAAGGGCACCCTACGGCGCCTGCTGACCACTCCCACCCGCAAAAGCACTTATCTGCTGGGCACGATCTTCGGCCAGGTGGTCACCGCCCTGGTGCAGATGTCGCTCCTGATCGCATTCGGCATTTTCGTGATGAAGCTCAACTGGGACAGCCAGCCGCTCGCCCTGGGCCTCATGATGGTCACTTCGGCGCTGGCCGCGGCCGCCCTGGGCACCACCCTGGGCACCCTCGTCAAGACCGAAGGACAGGCCAGCGGCTTGAGCATCATGACCGGCATGGTCATGGCCCTGCTGGGCGGCTGCTGGTACCCGCTCGAGATGTTCCCGCAGTTCGTCCAGAACGTGGTCAAGGTCCTGCCGACCACCTGGGCAATGCGCGGTCTGCTGGACATCGTCCTGCGTGGCCAGGGGCTGACCGCTGTCCTGCCTGAGGCTGGCATCCTGCTCGGATTCGCTGCCCTCTTCTTTGGGATCGGCATCTGGCGCTTCAGGTACGAATGAAATCAAAGTCGCTTCTACAAGGGTTATCCAGGAATGAAAATCATGTCCGCTCCAAGCGTCCGCTTACAAAAGATCCGGACCGCGCTGCTCAGCGACACCGCCGTGCTGATCTGGATGGCGATCGCTCTGGTGACATTACACTGCCTCACCAACAATCAATACGGCTTTCACCGGGATGAGTTGAACTTCCTCGACGATGGGCGTCACCTGGCCTGGGGCTATGTCGACTGCCCGCCTTTCACCCCTTTCATCGCCCATGTCACCCTGAGCCTGTTTGGCGGCTCGCTGGTGGGGCTGCGCCTGTTCCCGGCATTGGCACAGGGATTGGTGCTGATCCTGGCCGGTTTGATGGCGCGCGAGCTGGGCGCCGCCCGCTGGGGCCAGGTGGTGGCTGCCCTGGCCGTGTCCATTTCGCCGGTGGCGATATCGTCAGGCAACCTGTTCATGTACGTGACCTTCGACCTGCTATGGTGGGTGGCGGCCGGCTATGGCATGATCTGCCTGCTGAAGCGGGACGATCCGCGCTGGTGGCTGTGGATCGGGGCTGCCATCGGGCTGGGCATGCTCAACCGCTACACGATTGCCTGGCTGGTGGCCGGGATCGTCGCCGGGGTGTTGTTCACCCCGGCCCGCAGGTATTTACGCAGCCCATGGCTGTGGGCCGGCGCCGGGCTGGCGCTGCTGCTCTTCCTGCCCAATCTGGTCTGGATGGCGCAGCACGATTTCATCACCCTGTCGAAATTGGCTTCCGTCCACGCCCGGGATGTAAGCGTCGGCTGGACGAGTTCCTTTCTTACCGACCAGCTCTATGTCAGTGCACATATCGTCACGATCGTTTTCTGGGTCAACGGGCTGCGCTTTTACTTGCTGATGCCCGAGGGGCGGCGCTATCGTCCGCTGGGCTGGATGTTCGTCGTGCCATTCGTTTTGTTCCTGGTCTCCCAGGGACGCGGTTATTACACGGCTCCAGCCTATCCCACCTTGATCGCCGCAGGCGTGACCCTGGCAAGTCAGCGCCGGCAGAGTTTTTCCCGGGACGGCCGCATCAACCAGGACTGGTGGGTTTTCAGCTCCCTTGCCATCGGAGGCCTCGTTGCCTGGGCGCTGGCTGCGCCGGTTGCCCCGCTCGGTTCGGCCTGGTGGCGCCTGGCCGACAGCACGAGCGGAAATTACCGCGAAGAGGTCGGCTGGCCCGGGTTGGTGCAGACGGTGGCTTCCGTGCGCGACGGCCTGCCCGCGCAGGATCAGGCCAGTCTCGGTATCCTGGCTGGCAACTATGGCGAAGCCGGGGCGATCGACCTCTACGGTCCCGCCTATGGCCTGCCCACCGCCATCAGCGGCATCGACTCCTACTGGCTGTGGGGCTACGGCGATCCGCCGCCTGAGACGCTGATCGTGATCGGTTTGAAGCGCGGGGATGCAGACTCCATCTTCGAGACCTGCGCATGGGCGGCCGCAAACGCCAACCCTTACGGCATCCAGAACGAAGAAACCCGCGATCACCCCGACATTTTCGTCTGCCGCGGTTTGCGTCAGTCCTGGCCGGAATTTTGGAAAGGTTTCCATTATTTCGGGTAACCCGAAGTTCGGAATCGGAAACATAACGTGGAGCCCGGCCATCGCTGATGACCGGGCTCCTTTTATTGGCGAGGGTTCGCCAGTTCCGGTAAGAAGATATCTTCGATCTTGCATTCGAACAAGGCTGCGATCTTGAAGGCCAGCGGCAGGCTGGGATCGAATTTACCGGTTTCGAGGGCGTTGACCGTCTGGCGTGAGACGTCCAGGGCGTCCGCCAATTGGGCCTGCGACCAATCCCGTTCGGCGCGCAACACCTTCAGCCGGTTTTTCATCGATACCTCCACATCGTCCACATCTTCCCGACGAACCACATGACCGCCATGACAAAAATCACGAGGCCCAAATTCAAGGCCGGGAGGACGCCCGCCAGCCCCAGAAGGCCATAGGCTCCGCAAACGATGACGGTTCCGCCAAAGCCGATGGCCAGGGCTTCGGTTTGGATGCGGCGTTGAAGTTCGTCCAGGCTGGCGATCGCCATCCCCAACATGACGACCAGGAACGCCCAGGCCGCGATTGGAATGAGGCTGGCCAGGATGGCGCGCGTGCCGGTCCAGCCATGGTCCAGGAGGAAGGCGTACCCAAATCCCACCAGGAGACAAAACCCGGACGCCAGGAGGATGCGCCGGACCAGGAACATCGGATAGCGCATCTTCATGCTCCCCAGGCCGAGGCGGTAACCGATCGCCAGTCCGAACAAAACGCCGACGATGGTCCCGATCCACAGATTGCCGAAGCCGTACCCAAAGGCCGCGCCGAGCATCACTCCGGTGATTGCACCGGTGACGAGATTCTTGCGCATCTCGGCACTTGGAACAGGTTGAAGGTTTTCTTTCATTCGATCTCTCCTTGTAAAGTTTACTTGACACAGCGATTGTACAACCGATTTTCCCGGATGTCAAGTATTGTTTACATAGAGTAAAGCTAGTTTTACAACAAAAAGATACCCGGACGGGCCGCGCCGATACGGGTATCTCTCGAACTTGCGATTCAAGTTACGGGTTTTGGATCTCGGCGGCGTGCAGGGTGGCTTTCATCAGCATGGCGATCGTCATCGGGCCAACCCCGCCCGGGACGGGGGTGATGAACCCGGCCACTTCCTTCGCCTCTTCGAAATTCACATCCCCCACCAGGCGATAGCCTTTCTTCTTGGTCGGGTCGGGTTTTTCGTTGATGCCCACGTCGATGACTGCCGCGCCCGGCTTGATCCAGTCCCCGCGCACCATCTCCATTTTGCCGATCGCGGCGATCAGGATGTCGGCCTGGCGCACGACCGATGGCAGGTCGCGGGTGCGGGAATGGCAGACGGTCACGGTGGCATTCTTACCGACCAGCAATAAAGCCGCCGGCATCCCGACGATGTTCGAGCGCCCGAGGACGACCGCGTTCGCCCCTTCGATTTTCACCCCGGCCTGCTCGAGCAAATAGATGCAGCCAGAGGGCGTGCAAGGGACGAAGAGCGGCTGGCGTCCCTTCTGGGCCAGACGACCGATGTTGATCGGGGAAAATCCATCCACGTCCTTTTCGATCCCGATCAGGGACAGGACGCGTTCCTCGTCGAGGTGGGCCGGCATGGGCAGTTGGACCAGGATGCCGCTGACCTTCGGGTCGGCGTTCAACCCTTTCACCAGCTTCTCGACCTGCTCCTGGGTGGCGTCTGCGGGCAGGCGTTCGCTGATCGACCCCATGCCCAGTTCCAGGCAGGCTTTGCCCTTGGATGCAACGTAGGCGGCCGAATCGGTCCGGTCGCCGACCAGGACTGTGGCAAGTACCGGCTGGGGCTTTCCGGCCGCGGCCCGTTGGGCGACCGCCGCGGCGACCTCGGCGCGGATTTTCTCGGCAATGGCTTTCCCGTCGATCAATTGAGCGGGCATGCGGACTCCTCCGTTCAAGAATTCCCGGCTAAGATCACCCCGGTCATTGTTTCGTGATCCACCCCGGTTAATTGTACAGCATCCAGATGGTTCCAGCGCGGCTCGGGGGAAGTCGCCGTGACGCGCAGGTAGTTATCGGTCCAGCCTTCCAACCGCCAGCCCGCATCGCTGAACTGGTCGGTGGACTCCCACAGCACGGAAAGGGTCCGGCCGAGGAATTTCCGCCGGTACGCCCCAGCGGATTCGGCCAGGACCGCGCACAACGCGTGGCTGCGCATCCGGGCCACATCCCCATGCACCTGGTTGTGCATGCGGGACGCCGGCGTGCCGGGACGGGCGGAATAGGTGAAAACATGCCCTCCTGAGAACTGCATCGCCCGGACGAACTCGAGTGTTTCGGCAAACTCCTCGTCCGTCTCGCCGGGGAAACCGACGATGATATCGGTGGTGATGGCCACCTCCGGGATGATCGTGCGGGCCGACTCGACCAGCCGGGAAAAGGCCTGCGGGCTGGTCTTGCGCCGCATGCGTTTCAGCACGCCGGCGCTCCCGGATTGGAGCGGGAGGTGCAGGTGGCGGCAAAGGCGCGGCTCTTTCCAGAGCGAGAAGAATTCATCATCCAGATCCCAGGGCTCGAGCGAGGACAGGCGCAGGCGCGGCGCGGAGGTGCGTATGAGCAAAGCGCTCACCAGTTCCCCAAGGTGCCGGGGTATCTTGAAGTCCTGTCCCCACGATCCAAGGTGGACGCCGGTCAGGACGATTTCCTGCGTTCCACCCTCCAGGGCGGCGTTCACGTCTGCAAGGACATCCTCGACCGGACGTGAGCGGCCGGCGCCGCGCGCCACGGTGGTGATGCAAAACGTGCAGGCATTGTCACAACCGTCCTGGACCTTGATGAAACCGCGGGTGCGCTGGTGCAGGCCGGGCAGAGGCTGGCGTGCCAGCGGCTCCAGGTCGAAGAATTCCTGTGGCAGGCCGAGCAGGTCGGCCGCCAGCCGGTCCTTCCGCTGGTTGGGGACGATCCTGAGCACCCCGGGCAATTCGGCGGCCTTCTCCGGCTCGAGTGTGGCCCAGCAGCCGGTGACGACCACGTTCCCTGCGCCCCGCCGGTTCGCCCGGCGGACGGCAGCCCGCGAGTCCGAGGCCGCCTCAGCTGTGACCGTGCAGGTGTTCACCACCGCCAGGTCTGCTTCGCCGGCCGTCGCGACGATGGCATGACCGGCTGCCCGGAATTGTCGTCCCAGGGATTCGATCTCCGCCTGGTTCAGGCGGCAGCCAATCGTATCAAGAAAGATTTTCATAATACCGATAGGAGACGGGGGCCGGCGAATTCTTACGGCTTGACGACCACGAAATTATCGAAGGAGACCTGCACGCCGGGAGTGTCGAAGGTGCCTGCCAACAGCCCGGCATCCCCGTCTGAAAAATCGCCGTCGTGGGTCAGCGCAACCGCCTGGCCATTGATGTATCCCGAAAGGGTCTGGCCGACGCAGTCGAAGCGCAGGTGGTTCATCCCACCGGCGGGGACGATATCCGGGCTGAACAACATCATTTGCTGGCCGAGCAGGGAAACCTTTTTATTCTCGAGCTTGCCGATCCCATAATATCCGTCACTGGAGATGATAAAGAAATAAAACCGGTAAGACTGGTCCTGCGGAGCGGCCCGGCAGGCCAGGCCGAACATATTCTGGGCGGGGCCGCCCAGGCGGGTGGCATCCACTTCCACGCGGGCGTCCCGGTAGGCATGCCCGGAGAAGGCCCAGAGCAGCTGGTTGGTCACCGATCCGATCGAGATCTGGTAGCTGCCGGAAACATAGCCAAGTGTGCCTGCCGAGTCTGTGATCTGCGGCCAGCCGCCGGAGGTGTTCGAAAAATCGTCCCAGAAGAGCCGGTCACCGGAGCGGGCCAGCAGGTCGGTCACCAGGGAAGATTCGCAGCCAGCCAGGAAAGCCGTCAGCAAGAAAACAGTGCAAAGAAAGGCAACTTTTTTCATGGGGCACGCATTCTTCATGGAAAGTACTGATCCAGCAAGCGGCCGGCCTGCCAGCCGTCGGGGCCGGATGGGTCGAAGATCCTGGCTTGATTGAGGTAGGAATAGGCGCCGGCCCGGTTGCCCGTCTGCAAATACAACAGCCCGAGATGTAGGGCCGGGGCGGCCCGGGTGGGGTCAAGCGCCAGCGCTCTCTTGAGCAAATCTTCCGCGCCGACCGGGTCGCCGGTCTCCATCAGCAGCTGGCCGGCAATGTCGAAGGACTGCCAGTCGCTGTTCGACAGCTCCATCAGCCGCAATGCCGCCGGCAGGCCGGTTCCGGCCAGATCGACTCCCTTCCGCAGGCTGAACTGGGCCAGCGCCCGCCAGGCGGAGGGATCATCCGGGGCAAGCAGGACGGCCTGCTGGTAGTGGTCGAGGGCGGCAACCAGGTTGCCGGTTTGCTCGAAACCGCCGGCCAGGGCCAGCTGCCAGGCAGCATTCCCCGGATCGAGGCTGGCGGCTATCTGGAAGGCTCGCAGGGCCGCAGCAGGCCGGTCCTGGCGCTGCAGGTACAGGCCGTACATGCTCTGGACGATGGCCAAATCCGGGTTCAAGGCCAGGGCCTTCTCGATCTCGATTTTACCATCCTGACCCAGCTGCTGTCGGGTTTCGGCAAGCCATGCCCAGGCCTCGGCGTCTCCCGCATTTGCCACGGTCGCATTCCGGAAGGCCTCCCCGGCCAGATCCCAATCCCCGAGGGCGGCCAGTGACCGGCCAGCAACCACGAAATGGTCGGCCCGCCCGCCCGAAAGCAGACTGGCGTTCAAGGCGGAACGCAGCCCCTGGACGGTCGGATCCAGCGAAGCTTCAAGCCGGGAGGCTTGCATCAGCTCGGGAAGAGCATTCTCCGGGTCCGTGGCGGCCAGCAACAACCCCAACTGGTAATGGGCCAGCCCGTCTCCGGGATAAGCCGCCAGGAATGCCTGCCACTGGCGGATCGCGCCCGGGTAGTTGCCGACCGCCTGGTACGCCCGGGCCAGGTCCCAGTGTAGATAGGGGGAGAGACCTTTGCGGTCCAAGGCCTGCTCCCAGATGGCGATCGCCGCCGGGAGGTCTCCTTGGGCAGCCACCGCCTGCTCCCACCCCATCCAGGAATCCGGGGAGAGTGTCCCATGTTGCAAGCCCAGCCGGTAGAATTCCTCTGCCCCGGCAAAATCTCCGGCTTTCAGGTACGCATTGGCCGCTTCTTCATATAGACTTGGTTCCCAAGGCAGCCTTTCGGCTGCCGAGGCATAAGAATCAGCCAGGTCCCGATAATCGGGATTTCCCGCCACAAGGGCCCTGGCATGTTTCAAATCCAGATAACCGAGGATGGGCCGCGGCGCCAGGCTGAGGACCAACAGGAGTACAATGATCCCGCACTGGCGCGCCAGGTCTTTCAAGAAAAACGGCTTTTGCACAACCCGAATTATAAATCAGGCGCTGGTCAAAAATGACGCACATCTTATTGTGAAAATGCTATTTGCCCGATGTGTAAAATGAGTTAAACTTAGTCACAGCAATCTTTCTATTCAGGCATCCAACTATGAGTTTGTTTCTGGGCCAAATTCTCACCCTCATCACCACCTCGCCGGGGAATCTCGTTTATCACCTCGTGTTGGTATTTGCGATAGGCGGCACCCTGCAATGGGCCATCCAGTTCATGCGCTCCAGTCAATTCCCGCAGGCACGCCGAATGGTGATCGGCCTGGGAATCCTGCTCGGGCTACAGATGATCATGTTCGTCATCAGCGGGCTGGTCTGGCAGGGTCTGGTCAGTTCCACATCGGTGCTTCCGCCGCTCGATCGGGCGGTGAGCATGATCACCCTGGTCTGGATCGCCTGGATCTGGGCGTTCCCGGAGCCGGTCCGCATGGCAGACGCAGCCACGCTCCTGCTCAGCCTGTTGGGCATTACGGTATTCGGGGTAATGCTGGCATTCTGGACCTACAGCTCGACCAACTCCTTCAACCTATCCATCTATGAAGTCATCTGGCAGGTGCTCAGCGTAGGCATCGCCTTGCTCGGAATTACGGCGCTCTTCCTGCGAAAGCCCAACGGCTGGGAAAATGGCGCCGTCATGCTCGGCCTGGCATTTTTCGGGCACTTGCTCAGCCTGTTCGTTCAGATGGAAGGCGATTTCCCTGGCTTCGTCCGGCTGGCACATCTGGCCATGTTCCCGATGCTGTTGACCCTGGCGCAGCGCTTCCCTGCCCCGGCCGCGACCCGTACCGCCGTCACTCCGGTCACGGTCGCCCCGGGCGCCGCGCCGGCAAAATCGAAAACGCAAACCCCGGCCGAACCCATCCAGGAACGCCGGCGCTACAGTACGGACCCCAAGACATTCCACGCCCTGATGACGCTGGCATCCGAGAGCGAAGGCGCCCGGATCGGACAGGCGCTCACCCGCAGCATCGCCCAGGCCATGCTGGCCGACCTCTGTTTCCTGCTCACCCTCGGAGAAGACAAAAGCCTGTCGATCAGCTACGGGTACGACCTGATCCGGGAAGAGAACCTGGGCGGAACGACGATCGACCCCGAATCCATTCCACTGCTCGCCACAGCGCTGCAACGCGGTCGCCCATTGCGCCTCCCGTCCAGCAGCACCTCATCCGACTTGAAGGGCCTGGGGCAGATCCTCGGGCTGTCCACGCCCGGGCACCTGCTCAGCATTCCGATCACCACCAACGACCAGAAACCCATCGGCGGGGTCATGATCCTTTCGCCGTACTCCAACCGCTTATGGAGCGCCGAAGACCAGGCGTATCTGTCCAATGTGGCCCCGCTTTTTGTCCCGATCCTCGAGCGCTCGAAGCAGTCGGCCCAACTGCAGGCTGAACGCGATCAATCGATCGCGGAGGCGCGCGGGATGGAGGAGAAGCTGGCGGAGGTCAAGAAGAAATACGAGCAGGCCGCTGCCGACCTCGACAGCTTGCGCGAGAAAGGCGCCCAGTCCGGCCTGCAAGCCGAGAACATGGCCGCCCTGCTGGTCATGCAGGAGGAAGCGCAAAAAGGCCTCGAACAGCTGAAAGCCGAGAACGAGCAACTGCGCAGCATGAGCGGCTCGGCGGCTGTCAACGAGCAGATGGAGCGCGAGCTGCGCCAGACGCTCGAAGAGATGGCGCGCATGCAAAACCAGTTGGCGGAAGCGAACATCAAGATCCTGGAGCTGGAAAAACGCCCCACTGCCCCGATCACCGCCGAACAGGTCGAAGTGATCGCCTCCATCTCGCAGGAGCTGCGCCAGCCCATGTCTTCCATCGTCGGTTATACGGACCTGCTGATGGGCGAGTCGGTTGGCATCCTGGGAGCGCTCCAGCGCAAATTCATCGAGCGCATCAAGGCCTCCACCGAACGGATCGGCGGCCTGGTTGACGACTTGATCCAGATCACCAACCTGGAGACCGGTAAATTGGAGTTCAAGGCCGAGCCGATCGATCTCAACCTGATCATCGACAACGCCATGGCCTACACCAGCACACAGATCCGCGAGAAGAACATCACCCTGCGGCTGGACATTCCCGAAACCGCCCCGCGCATCCAGACCGATCGGGATGCCCTCCAGCAGGTCCTGATCCACCTCCTGCAGAACGCCACCGGCGCCACCCACTCCGAAGGCAATATCACCTTGCGCGTCCAGATCCAGAAGGAAGGGCAGAATAATTTCCTCTTCGTCCAGGTGACCGACAGCGGCGGCGGAATCCCCGCCGATGACATCCCGCGGGTCTTTGCCCGCCGCTACCGGGCCGAGAATTCCCTCATCGAGGGCCTCGGCGATACCGGGGTGGGACTGTCGATCGCCCGGACTTTGGTCGAAGCGCAGAACGGCCGGATCTGGGTCGAAACGAACACCGGGGAAGGCTCGACGTTCAGCGTGTTGATGCCGGTGCTGGTCGAGGAACCCGAAGAGCAATAGAATGAAAAACGTCTGGTCCCTGCTCCGGGGAGTCTTGATCGCCCTGGCCTCCATTGGCTTGCTCTTTGGAGGCTTTTCACTCTCGATGGCCGAGGGGGGCCTGGCGAAGCCGGTCCCGCCTTATGTCCAGCCGACCAATCTTCCCCCCACCCAGCAGCAACCGCCGACCTTCGTTCCGACATCGGGATCCTCCTCCCTGCCTTCGGCGGATACCTCCACACCCATCCTCCTGCCGGCGACCGCCACCGCCACCCTGCCCCCCCCGCCAACCAACTGTCCTCCGCCCTCCGGCTGGATTCCCTACCAGGTCCAACCCGGGGATACCCTCAATACCCTGTCGAGCCTCTATGGCGTGACCGTCGCCCAGCTCGCCCAGGCCAACTGCCTGCTGGCCTACAGCCTGCTTCCCGGGGTGCTCATCTACGTCCCGCCTGTGGCGACCCCGACGACCATCCCCTGCAAACCGCCCCAAAACTGGCTGATCTACACCGTCCAGACGGGCGACACCCTGTATCGCTTGAGCCAGGCTTTCGGAGTGACCGTTGCCCAACTCCAGCAGGCCAACTGCATGGGCAACTCCAGCCTGCTGCGACCGGGCCAGAAATTGTATGTCCCGCCGTGGGGAACCCGCACACCCTCCCCAACCATTACGGTCACGCCAAGCCTGACGCGCACGCCAACCAATACGCCCACCCGGACGGCCACTGTGCCCGTGCCGACCACCGTCGTTCCATCGGACACTCCCACAGACACGCTCCAGCCCGCCGATACGGAAACTCCGACGGAGATGCCCACGGACACGGAGACGGCGCCTCCCAGCGGCTATTAATGTCCATCCGCCTTTAGGTATGTCATGCAACGATTCTTTCTGACGATGCTCCTGATCGTCTTCCTGACCAGTTGCGCCGCCCCGTTCGGGGATACGGCGGCCGCTACTCCGCCTGCCCAGACGCCCACGACCATCTACCTCGTCACCGCGCCGGCCAATGCGACTCCCACCCCGACTCCCTTTCAGCCGCAGGAGGAAAGCGCGACGCCCAGCCTCCCGCCACAGCCCACGAATACCCCCCAACCGAACGTTCCGACGGTCACCTTCGATCCCAATGCCATCCTGCCGACCGTCTCGCTTACGCCGGATTCGTTCTATAAGCCGGATTACGCTCCCGCCTCGGCGGCCGTCCTGACCGACAACCAGACGGTCACATTCGCCCTGCTCGGATCCGACAAACGCCCCGGCGACACATATTTCCGCACCGACACGATCGTCATCGCCGCGGTCCGTCCAACCCTCGGGCAGGTGACCCTGATCTCGGTCCCGCGCGACCTGTACGTCTACATCCCGACCGTCGGGATGGATCGCATCAATGCTGCCTACGAATACGGCGCCATGTACAACTATCCCGGCGGAAGCGCGGCGTTGCTCAAGGACACCATCCTTTACAACCTGGGCATTCGCATCGACCACCTGGCCATCATCGACTTCGACGGTTTCAAGAATATCGTCAACACCCTCGGCGGGGTCGATGTGCCCGTTTATTGTGCCTACACCGACTGGCACCTGATCGACCCCAGCTACGACCCCAATAACGAGAATAACTGGTCGCTCTATACGGTCGGTCCGGGCGTCGTTCACATGGATGGCGACCTGGCGCTCTGGTATGCCCGCTCCCGCAAGAAGTCCAGCGATTTCGACCGCGGCCGCCGCTCGCAGGAAGTTCTGCGGGCCCTTTACGCCCGCGCCCTGCAGACCAATGCCATCAGCAAGATCCCCGAGCTGTACAACGACTTCAACTCCGCCTTCATCACCGACCTGACGCTGCCAGACCTGCTCCAGCTCTCCCCGCTGGCCCTGCACCTGACCAACGCCAACATTCGCAGTTACTATATCACCAAGGATGACGTCACTCCCTGGACGACGCCCGGGGGAGCGGCCGTGCTCCTGCCCAACGGACCGGCCATTCAGTCCCTGCTCCAGCAGGCCCTCTCGCCTTCACAGCAGGCCCAGGTCGACACCCGCCTGACCATCGAGGTCCGTAACGGGACAGGCACCCCCGGCCTGGATGCCCTGGCCGCCCAGCGCCTGAATTACGCCGGATACAATACCCGCATTGCTCCGGCCGATCGCCAGGATTATGCGAGCTCGTTGCTCTATGACCTGGGCTCCTCCCCGGACCTGACCCAGGCCACCTCGCTCCTGACTGTCCTCGGCCTGCCGCCCTCCGCTTTCGTCACCGCCCCCACCCAGAGCGACGTCAACTACGTCCTGATCCTCGGCGCGGACTATCAGCCCTGCTTCAATCCGGCCGGCCTTGCACCGTAATCGTCAGGCAAAGGTCGAAAACGCTCCTCGCGGGTTTGCGGGTCAAGGTTGACCCGGGGAACCGGCTTGAAAAATCGGCGCAGGAATCCGCAACTCGAACAACCGGAATTCCCCCCAAACGCGTTTGACATCCCCCTTCTTTAACGCTAAACTATACGCAGTGAACGGACTCGCGGGTGGATTTCTGCTCTCCTCGGCTTCCGTTCAAGGAGACACACATGTCCGATTCAGCCACTGCACATCTCACTCCCCAGACCGGCCTGATCCCGGCCATTAACGCCTGGGAGATTTATATGTACGACCAGGGACGCTCGCGCAACACCGTCAAGGCCTTCCGCTCCGACGTACTCCTGCTTGCCGAAGCGCTGCCGCCCGATCGGACTTTGGGCTCGATCACCACCAACGACCTGAACGCTTTCCTACACTGGCTGGAGAACGAGCGGGGCAAGCCCTGCTCTCCCAAGAGCCTGGCCCGGCGTGTCACCGCCCTCAAATCGTTTTTCCGCTGGCTGCAAAAAGGCGGCGTCCTCTTGGTGGACCCGGCCGAGAAAGTCGTCCAGCATTCGGTGTTGAGCCCCCTGCCCGAGGTCCTGACCGAGGCGGAGATCGAGTCCGTCCTGCTCGCCGCAGACCGCTACCGCCGCCAGGCCAAGCCCGACGCCCGGCCCTACACCCTCCTGGCCCTGCTCCTGGCCGCCGGCATCAAGAAGTCCGAAACGCTCGGCATCCACATCAACCACATCGACTTGCAGACCCCAGGTGAACCGGTCCTGTTCATCCGTTACGCCAGCCCGGCCAACCGGTACAAGGAACGCAAGCTCACCCTCCCGGCAGATTGGATCCCGGCCTATGAGGAATACCTGACCCAGTACAACCCGGTCGACCGACTGTTCCCCTGGTCGCCCCGCCGGCTGGAGTACCTGCTCGAAGACATCGGCAAGGACGCAGGCCTATCCAAGCACCTGTCCTTCGACATGTGCCGCTGGACCTGCGCCTTGCAGGATTACCAGAACAAGGTCGAGGTGGAGAAAATCCGCCAGAAGCTGGGCATCTCCAAGATCCAGTGGCGGGAAATCCATTTGAAGTTAAGGCAATTATCGGGAAGCGTGGATTAATAAACCCTACGGGCGGACCTAAGTGTCCGCCCGGTTCTTTAATACCGACAGACGAATCACCCGTTTCGTTTTTTCGGTGACCCGGAACGGGTGCGCCAGGCGGAACCCCGGCACCCAGGCGATCGTCTCCCCCACACAGACCAATGGCCAGGCAGCCCGCGCCCGCAGAGGCAGCTTGACGTTAACGAAAAAATCCGACAGCTTGAGCGAGCCCGTCGCCATCCCGAGCGGCTGGAAACGGTCACCCGGACGGCGGGGCCGGACCGTCAGCCCGGCGGGGATCCGATCGGCATCCAACCAGGCGGACCAGTTGTCCACCGGCATTCGATCCTGCATGTCGTCCAGATCGACCTCCTCGCAGGATAAAACCCAACCTTCTCCAAGATCCAGATACTCGCTGCCCACGGAGGATAACTGCAGCACCCTGGGCCAGTGCGCCGTGGGCAGGTCCGCCTCGTAGGCAGCCAGGTAGGTTTTTCCACTCTCCGTAAAAAGGTACAGCCCGTTGATGAAATCCACCTGTTTTCCGCCCGGGTCGGCCGCAAAGCCTGCGGCCCGTTCCAGGGCCGGGAAACCGAAATCCCGCGCCTCCGGGCGCAGCGCCTCGGCCGCCCGGCGGATCAAGTGCCGCCGCAGGCCGGCCGGGAGCGCCGCCAGCCCGGGCTGGTCGAAGGCGAACCAGCCGGGAGCGCTTTCCCGGAACACATCCTTCCAGGCCGCCTCCACGACCGGCTGCAGGATGGCAGCATCCGCCTGCAAGGCCGCGGCGGTATGCAGCAGGGCCTCCTTGAAGCGCGGGTTGTATTTTTCCAGTTCGGGGATCAAGGCGTGCCTGAGACGGTTGCGAAAATAAGTCTGGTCGGCATTGCTGGGATCGAAGTGCGGACGGAGGCCATGCTCACGGCAGTAGGCTTCGGTGCCGGCCCGCCCGATCGACAAGAGCGGGCGGACCAGCGGGATCTCCGGATCGAAAACCAGCAGCATGGTGCGGTAGTCCATGCCTTTCAAGCCGGGCAAGCCCGCCCCCCGCAGGAAGTGCATCAGCACCGTCTCGACCTGGTCGTCCGCGGTGTGGCCGACCGCCACGGCCTGCGCACCCCGCTGGCGGGCTGCGGCGAACAGGAAGCGGTAACGCAGCAGCCTGGCGGCCTCCTCCACGGATTGTCCGTGCGACCCGGCATACGCGGCGAC
>DATJPX010000166.1:0-2158 GCA_035506155.1 Anaerolineales bacterium | reverse complement strand
GTCGTAGAAGAGGATATCCAGGTCGATCCGGCGCGGGCCGTAGCGCACGGATGGGACCCGCCCCAAACTGGTTTCGAGGGCCTTCAGCTTTTTGAGGAGCCCATCAGGGGAAAGAACCGTCTGCCCGGCGATCGCCATGTTCAGAAAAGGCGGCTGGTCGGTCACTCCCCAGGGCGGCGTCTCGTAGACCGGCGACTCGGCCAGCACCGTCACAGCGGGGGGCAGCACAGCTATGGCGGCGCTGAGATTGGCCGGCCGGTCCCCGAGATTGGTTCCCAGAGCCAGGTAAACGGTATGAGCGGAAGGATTGTCCATGAGGTGGGGATATTATATTCCGCCTTTGCGAGGCCGGTCTTGACGGCTGTGCTATACTGATTATGAAAGTGGAAGGTAGATATGGCGAAGAACAGAACGATCCAAAAGGTCATCCGCAGCAAACCCGTCCTGGAGGGCGCTGGCGTCCACCTGAAACGCGCCTTCGGATTCGGCGAGGTGCATGCCTTCGACCCCTTCCTGCTCCTCGACGATTTCCGTTCCACCAATCCGGAGCATTACCTGAAGGGGTTTCCCTGGCATCCTCACCGCGGCATCGAGACCATCACCTATGTCCTGCGCGGGCAGGTGGGGCATGGCGACAGCCTGGGCAATAAAGGCGTCATCGGTCCGGGCGATGTGCAATGGATGACGGCGGGCAGCGGGATCATCCACCAGGAAATGCCCAAAGGCGACGAGAAAGGCCACATGGGCGGATTCCAGTTGTGGGCCAACCTGCCGGCTGCCCACAAGATGATGGAACCGCGCTACCGGGACGTGAAGAGCAAACAGATCCCGGAAGTCACCACGCCCGACGGGGTGAAGATTCGGGTGATTTGCGGCGAGGTGGGCGGCAAGCGCGGCCCGGTGCAAGGCATCCTCACCGACCCGGAATACCTGGACGTGACCGTCCCGGCCGGGACGGAATACAAGCATCCCACCCGGGCCGGCCACACCGTCCTGGCGTACGTGATCGACGGCCAGGCCAGCTTCTGCGGCGAGGAGAACCCGTTCCACTACGAAGTGGAGGGCGTAAACTACTTTGACCTGCAGCGGAAAGCCGCCATCCCGAACGAGAGCCTGATCCTGTTTGCAGACGGCGAGCAGCTGACGGTTTCCACGGACGCCGAAGCGGTCCGTTTCCTGCTCGTTTCCGGCCGGCCCCTCGGCGAACCGGTGGCCTGGTACGGCCCGATCGTCATGAACACCCAGGAAGAGCTGCAGACCGCCTTCGAGGAATTCAATAACGGTACATTTATCAAACACAAGACGAACAAAGCCAAAGGAACCAAATGAAACTGATCAGTGTCAATATCGGTAAAGAACAGGCGATTCATAACGGCAAGCCCTCCGGCAAGACCGGCATCCATAAACAGCCGGTCGATGGACCGGTAATGCTCAGCAGGCTGGGCATTTCGGAGGACTCGGTCTGCGACAAGAAGCATCATGGCGGCCCCGACCAGGCCGTTTACCTCTACGGCGAGCCCGATTACGCCTGGTGGTCGGGGCAGTTGGGTGACCGGCTCTCTCCTGGCACCTTCGGGGACAACCTGACGGTCGAGGGCCTGGAAAGCGCCAGGCTGCAGATCGGCGACAGCCTGCGCATCGGCGCAGCCGTCTTGCAAGTGACCGCCCCGCGCATTCCCTGCGGAACCCTGGCGGCCCGCATGGGCGACCCGCAATTCGTCAAACGCTTCCGGGCTGCAGAGCGCCCGGGCGTATACTGCCGTGTGCTCCAGGAAGGGATCGTCCAGGCCGGCGACCCCGTAACGCTCGAGCGCTTTTCCGGCGAGACCATCTCGGTCCTGGATATGTTTCGCGACTTCTACGACCCGGATATGGACGAAAATGCGCTTCGCCGCTACCTGGCGGCCCCAATTGCCGGCCGCGCCCGGGTGGACAAGGAAGAACAACTGCAAAAACTTCTCGCACAATGAACGTCGCCGGGATCTAAAACAGGCCAGGGAGCGCTCCCTGGCCTGTTGGTTAAGTCGTCCGGCAATCCGTTATGGGCAGGCAAGTTCGGTCGGGGTCGGACCGCAGTCCGTGCCGGTGCATTCCGCCACGTGGGGGGACGGCTGGGGGAGATTGGCGCTGGCCGCACACTTGTTGGCAAGCGCCCGGT
>DATJPX010000165.1:0-6088 GCA_035506155.1 Anaerolineales bacterium | reverse complement strand
TGGTCGTGAAGATGCTCAGTTGGGCGATCGCCCTAGGCTCTGGCACGTCGGGAGGCGTGCTTGCGCCGCTGCTCATCATCGGCGGGGCGCTCGGGGCGCTCGAAGCCCATTGGCTGCCGGTGGGGGATGTCAGCCTGTGGGTGATGCTCAGCATGGGCGCCATGATGGGAGGAACCATGCGCTCCCCCTTCACCGCCCTGGTTTTCGTCCTGGAGTTGACCCACGACTTGAACGTCCTGCCTGGCTTGCTGATCGCCTGTGTGGCTGCCGATGCGGTAACAATCCTGCTCATGCGCCGTTCGATCCTGACCGAGAAAGTTGCCCTGCATGGCTACCACCTGACGCGCGAGTACGGCGTCGATCCCCTCGAACTCATCCGGGTGGGGGAGGTCATGGACGAACATCCCGAGCTCGTCCCCGGCACGTTGTCCCTGGATACTTTCGCCGATCAGTTCCTCTTCGGGTTGAAGGTACCTCGTCACCAGGCCTTCCTGGTGGTGGACGAGCAAACTCGCTTGCAAGGCATCCTCACCCGCAACGATGTCGTCCGGCGGATGAAAAAAGGCCGGAACATGCGCATCCCGGTCGAGAAGGCCTGCACACGCGACCTGGCAGTGACATACCCGGACGAACTGCTCGCCCGGGCGGCGATCAAAATGCTCGAGCGCCGGGTCGGCCGACTGCCGGTCGTCAGCCGGGAGGACCCCTCCAGGGTGGTGGGATATCTGGGCCGTTCCGCTGTGATCGAAGCCCGCTTGCGCCAGCTGAACGAGGAATCCATCCGGGAACGCGGCTGGACGGTCCAGGCGGTCGATGATCGATAGTACGATTGATGTGCCGGCTTCTCGCTCCGTAAGGCTTGCTTCGAGGCTGGCAATGGTCGCTACCAGCCCGGAAGCGACCTCCTGGGTCCCGGGAGAAGCTGGGGGACTCCTGCCGCTGGTAGGGACCGCGCTTACCCGATTAACCGCCGAGCCCGGACTCGTTCGAGTCCGGGCTGTTGTTTTCAGGCGGCTGGATGGGCCGAATCGATCTACCGGTAAAGAGGGAGGCGCGAGGGCAGGTGAGTCGGGAGACTCCTGCTCTTGGTGCGGCGCCCCTGGGTGTTCACGGGTTCCCTTCTTACTTGCGATTGCGCAGGAAGGTCGGGATGTCCAGGTCTTCGGTGTTGAAGGTCTGCGCCTTGAATTCGGGCTTGGCCGGGCCGGTCTGGGCGTCCACACTGACGGTTTCCAGGGTGCGGCTGATCGGTTTTCCGTCGATCGTCCGGGCCATGGGGCGGGGGGTGATGCGCCGCGGCATGCCGGTGTGATCGAAACCGGTGGCAATGACCGTCACGCGGATCTCGTCGCCCATATCCGGGTCGATCACCGCACCGAAGATCATGTTCACGTCGGGGTGCGAGGTCTCGCGGATCAGGGCAGCGGCCTGGTTGACCTCGAAGAGGGTCAGGCTGGGACCACCGGTGATGTTGAACAGGACGCCATGAGCGCCGTCGATCGTAATGTCGAGCAGCTGGCTGGAGATGGCCTGCTCGGCTGCCACACGGGCGCGGTCCTCGCCGGAAGCCCGGCCGACCGACATGAGGGCGG
Organism: Anaerolineales bacterium; assembly: GCA_035506155.1. Classification (GTDB taxonomy): domain Bacteria; phylum Chloroflexota; class Anaerolineae; order Anaerolineales; family Villigracilaceae; genus UBA877. Next base: position 4,496 of record DATJPX010000165.1, on the reverse strand, counting down.
CTCCGCCTTCGCTCATGATCGTGCGCACGTCGGCGAAGTCCAGGTTGATCAAGCCGGGGACGGTGATCAGCTCGGAAATACCCTGGATGCCCTGGCGCAGGACGTCATCGGCCACCTTGAACGAGTCGTTCAGGCTGGCGCGCTTGTCCATGATCTGGAGCAGGCGGTCGTTCGGGATGACGATCAGGGTGTCGGCGTGTTCCTTCAGGTTGGTCATGCCGGTCTCGCAGGACTGCATGCGCCGCGAACCTTCGAAAGTGAACGGGCGGGTGACCACACCGATGGTCAGTGCGCCGACTTCCTTGGCGATCTGGGCCACGATCGGGGCTGCCCCCGTACCGGTCCCGCCGCCCATGCCGGCTGTGACGAAGACCATGTCGGCGCCCTTCAGGACGTTGTACAGGTCCTCGGCGGACTCCTCGGCGGACTTGCGTCCGACCTCGGGATCGCCCCCGGCGCCCAGGCCGCGGGTCAGCTTGTTGCCGATCCGGACGCGCGTGGGCGCTTTGGCAAGCATCAGGGCCTGAGCATCCGTGTTGATGGCCACGAATTCGACGCCCTGGATGCCTTCCTCGATCATGCGGTTGACGGCATTGCAGCCGCCGCCGCCCACCCCCACCACCTTGATTCGGGCAAATGTTTCGGTCTGAGTCTTCTTGGTATCCATTTGTGCCTCCTGAAAATGAGTAAACAGTATCGTTGTTGGCTAAAGTTTTGATGCGATGAATTCGACAGAGGTTACGGCAGGAGCCGTTTGAACCAGTCCTTGACCGGGTCCAGGTTCACCTGGACTTCGCGACGGGGTCCGCCCCGGCGGCTGCGTCCCCTCGGCGCCGGCAGGTCCTCGTCGCCGAGGGCCGCGGCCCAGTAGAGCAGGCCGACGCCGGTGGAATAGGCCGGGCTCTTCAATTGATCGGCCATCCCGGCCAGTTTTTCAGGCCCGGCCGTGCGGACGGGCAGCCCGAGCACCTGGCTGGCCAGGGTACGCATGCCGGGCAGGGCGCTCGATCCGCCGGTCAGGACCATGCCCGCCGGGAGCAGGCCGTCATATCCGGAGCGCTTGATTTCCTGTAATGTCAATGTGAATATCTCCTCGACTCTCGCTTCGATGATGTGCGCCAGGTCCTGGCGGTTGATCTGGACCGGGGTATCCTCGCCGAAAGCCTTTATGGTGAAGTTTTCTTCCACACCCACGCCGGATTTCAAGGCGTAGCCGAATTTTTTCTTGATCTCTTCCGCCTGGGCCAGCGGCAGGCGCAGGCCGGTGGCGATGTCGTTGGTGATGTGGTTGCCGCCCACGGCCAGGACCATGGTATGCCAGACGTGCCCGTCGACATAGATGGCCAGGTCGGTCGTCCCGCCGCCGATGTCGCAGACTGCCACGCCCATCTGGCGCTCGGTGTTCGAGAGGACCACGTCGCCGGAGGCGAGCGGGTTCAGGACGAATTGCAGGACTTCCACACCGGCCGAGCCGACGCACTGGCGCAGGTTCTCGACGGTCGCCTCGGAAGCGGTGATGATGTGGGCTTCCACTTCCAGCCGGTAGCCGTGCATGCCCAGCGGCATGTTCACGCCGTCCTGCCCGTCCACGGTAAAGCCGCGCTGGATGACATGGATGATCTCGCGGTTGTGGGGGATGGCGACGGCCCGGGCGGCGTCCAGGGCGCGGGCGATGTCGACCTCGTCGATCGTCTCACCCGAGACGGCTGTCACCCCGCGGCTGTTGATGGAAGAGACGTGCGCGCCGGCCAGGCTGACCATTGCCCCGGTAATCTCGACGCCGGAGGTCTGCTCGGCCTTGCGGACCGAGCGGGTGATCGCCTGCGAGGCCGCCGCCAGGTCCACGATGACGCCCTTCTTGATGCCTTCCGACGGTTCGACGCCCGAGCCCAGGATGTAAATGGACTGCTCTTCGATCCGCCCCACCAGGGTGCAGATTTTGGTCGTTCCGACGTCAATGCCAACGACAATTTCGTCCATAGGCCTTCTGTTACTTATAGAATGGTGCATCCAGGTATTCCATGCTGACCATGGTGGGCTGGATGCCCTGTTTGGTGAATGCGTCCACGATGGCTTTGTAGACCACCAGTTTCATCGGGATATCCTGGGTGTTCCCGCCGAAGTAGACGGACCAGCCGCGCGGGTCCTGCCAGCCCATGCCGTACTTCGGGTCGTAGACCATGGGCGCCCCGCTGGGGACATAAGGGGAAAGGGTCACCATCGCCTTGACCATGGCGGGATCGATGTAGGGCATGGCATAGAGCGGTGTGGACGGGTCGGTCTCGACCTTGGGCGGGGTGCCGTTCGCGGAGACCTGGATCAGGCCGTTGACCTGGCCGCGCGGCCGGAAGGCCACGCCGTTGCCGTCGATCCATGTCACGCTGTCGTTCTGGTACCAGGCCAGGACGGGCGTCCGCTCGACCACGGTGATGTTGATGTGGTTGGGAAAGCCGACGCTCACCCGCACGGAAGCCAGGTCCGGGAAGGCGGCATGCAGGTTGTTCACCAGGTTCGCCGGGACCGCCTTGAAGATCGGCTCCCCGACCATTCCAAGCACCGAGTTGATGTCGGCGGCGCCCAGGCGTTCGTTCCCGTGGACGGTGGCGGAGGCGACGGTGAAGGCGGAGGAGGTCCACATGGTGTAGAGCAGGAAGACCAGCAGGGCGCTCCCGACCAGCGAGATCCAGCGGCTGCCCAGCTGGGGGATGCTGAGGGAAGGGGCCCGCACGTCCGCCCGGCCGAGGCTGAACGAGTAATCGTTCCCGCTCCGGCGGGAGCTGCGGGCATACGGGCTGGAGGCCGTGCCCTGGGACTGCCGCAGGGTGCGGCTGACGGCGCTGCCCTGGGCGGTGGAGCCGAATTTCCCGTATCCCTTGCGGGCGGCCGGGCGCGGCGTGACCGGCAGGAAGATCGACTCGGGCCGGTAGGTCTTGCGGGCCGTCGAATCGACCTGCGGGAGGGACGAGGCAGCGGGTTTTTTGCCGGCGCGGCGCTGGCGGACCAGGTCGGCGCGGGAGGGCTTGGATGTGGCTGTCATGCGGTCCTCCGGAAACGCCGTTCGGTGCGGTCGCGCTGGGCTTTCCGTTCGACGGCCAGCTCGACCAGCTTATCCACCAGCTCCGCGTAAGGAATTCCACTGGCTTCCCACAGCTTCGGGTACATGCTGATGCTGGTGAAGCCGGGAATGGTGTTGATCTCGTTCAGGTAGATGGCGTCGGTCCTCTTCTCGACGAAGAAATCCACCCGGGCCATGCCGGCGCAATCGATGGCCCGGTAGGCCCGCACGGCCAGGCTGCGGATCTTCTCGGCCATTTCAGGGGAGAGGGGGGCCGGGATGAGCAGGCCGGAGGTGCCGTCGACGTACTTGGATTCGTAGGAGTAGAACTCACGGCTGGGCAGGACTTCGCCGGGAACGGACGCCTTCGGGGCGTCGTTCCCCAGGACCGAGACTTCGATCTCACGGGCGTCCACGCCGCGCTCGACCAGGACCCGCCGGTCGTAGGCGGCCGCTTCCATCAAGCCCTCGCCCAAGTCGGCGCGGCTGTTGCACTTGGTGATGCCGACCGAGGAGCCCAGGTTGGCAGGCTTGACGAAGAGCGGGTAGGCGGCGACGCTTTCGGCGCGCTTCAGGGCGGCCTCGGTGTCCTTTTCGATCTCGCTGCGCAGCAGGATGACCGATTCGACCGTGGGAATGCCGATGGCGCGCATCACGTCCTTGAAGACGCCCTTATCCATGCCTACCGAGGAGCCGGTCACGCCGGCGCCGACATAAGCCAGGTCAGCCATCTCCAGCAGGCCCTGCAGGGTGCCGTCCTCGCCGTAGGTGCCATGCAGCACCGGGAAGACCACGTCCAGGCCGGTCAACAGCTCGAAGGTGCCTTCCCGCAGGACGTACAACCCGGGGCGGGAGGCATCCGGCAGGATCGTGCAGGGAAGCAGTCCCTCGGTATCGCCTTTTTCCAAGCAGGCCCGGGCGCGGTCGCCGGTCAGCCAGGCGCCGGCATGTGTGATGCCCACCTGGAAGACCTCGTACTTTTCCGGGTTGAGCACCGAGAGGACGGACTGGGCGGAGGCGAGCGAGACCTCGTGTTCGCCGGAGCGGCCGCCGAACAGGACGGCGATGCGGAGTTTGGGCAGCTGTGTGTTCATCGTTTTACCATTCACCAATTAATTCGACTTCCAGTTCGAGTTTGATTCCGAATTTATCCATCACGGTCTTCTGGGCCAAGTCGATCAGGCTGCGCATGTCGGCGGCCCGGGTGGCGTTCGTATTGATAAAGAAGTTGGCGTGCTGCGGGCTGATGCGGGCGTTGCCGATCTGCTTGCCCTTCAGCCCGGCGGCTTCGATCAGGCGTCCGGCCTTGTCGCCGGGCGGGTTCTTGAACATCGAGCCCATGCTGGCGCCGGGCGGCTGGGTGGCCCGCCGCTGGGTGGAGAACTGTTCCATCTTCGCCTGGATGGCCTGGCGGTTGCCGCGGCCCAGGCCGAGGGTGGCC
>DATJPX010000164.1:0-4287 GCA_035506155.1 Anaerolineales bacterium | reverse complement strand
TCAAAGACCTGCACGATCGCCATCCCCTGTTGGGAGTCGCCGATCTCTGGCTGTTCGACAGTTTCCTCCAGCCGGGGGAACGCTCGGCGGTATTCGCACTGCAGGCGCGCTCCAAAGCCGTCTACCAGGGCAGCCTGGCCTTGCATTTTTTCTATCTCAACGTCGGCACCCCCGGTCACCCCAAGTCGGTGCGGGTCGAGATTCCTGCCTGGGTTTCCGAAGAGAACGGCAGGATCGACCTGCTCCATGCCAGCCTGCTGGAGCAATGCTCGATCATGGGAGCTAGGCCTTATCCTTACATTCTCCATCGCGCCCATGAAGCGGCCGTGGTGACTTTGCAGGAAAAACAGCAGATCGAACAGATGCTGGAGATCACCCTGCGCAAAGCCGGCGGGGAATTGGGCGGGATCTCGGGCAAACAAGCCTCCAAGGACTCCAGTAATGCGGGAAAGAAGAGGTTCAAATGACAGACTCAATCCAGATCGGCCATCTCCTGCGGGCCGGGACGACCGGCTTCGTGGCCGGCTGCTCGGTCTCGCAGCTGGATGCACCGGCATTCGGCGCCCTGGTGCGCGCGCCGCTGGAAAAAGATTACAGTGTCTACGGCCTGATCACCGACATCCACATCGACGACGATGGGCTGGTCCGCCAGTTGGTCACAGCCGGCGAAGTACGCGAGAAGGTCATCGCCGACAGTCGGGTCAACCGCATCGTCCCGGTCGAGATGTCGGTGCTGGCGGTGGGATACGAGCAGGGTGGAAAGGTCTCGCACCTGCTGCCGCCCCGTCCGCCGCTCAGCCTGGACGTGATCACCCTGTGCTCGGAGGCCGAGCTGGCCAAATTTACGACCGCCGGGCACTTCGGCTACTTCCGCCACATCCTGCAGGCGAAGGACCTGCCGGTCGGCGAGGTGTTGGCAGCCCACATCCTGGACGTCAAACAAAAGACGAAGGACGAAAAATGGGTTGCGCGGGCCTCCCAGGAATTGATCACCCTGCTGCGCGACGACTACCCGACCCTGATGGCCGTGCTGGGCGCATTGGGAGAAGTGGTTTAAACACAAAGGGGCACGATGGATTCAAGACCACAAAAAACGAAAGTTTTCGATCCCATACCGTCTGAGACGGAGAGGATTGGCAAGGTCGTATTGGATGCCGCTTATCGTGTTCACACCGCTCTTGGACCGGGCCTGCTCGAATCCGTCTACGAAACCTGTCTTGTGCATGAAATTCGTGCCAGCGGCCTTCTTGCGGAAACACAGATGGCCGTGCCAATTGTCTACAATGACATCCGATTAGAAAGTGCTCTGCGCCTCGATATCATTGTCGAGGAATGTGTTATCGTCGAAGTCAAAGCCGTCGAAACCATGAATCCCGTTTACGAAGCACAGCTTCTCACTTACCTGCGGCTGACAGGCGTCCGTCTGGGTTTTCTCATCAACTTCACCGTTCCTCATCTGAGAAACGGGATCAAGCGTATGGTCGTCTAAAACTCACTTTGTGATCCTTTGTGTCCTTCGTGTTTAACAAATGACAAAACGTAAATCCACCAAAACCTCCGCATTCGGCTCCCCCGGTCGGGTGGGACACGATTCCTCGTCCTTCTACGCCGGCAAGCTGTACGACGGCCAGCCGCAGGGACAGGAACTGCCCTACGTCGAGACGCCGCTCCCGCCGGAGGGCCTCGACCGTATCTTTTCCCACAGTTCCGAGACGATGCAGGAACTGCCCGACCATTCCGTCCACCTGATGGTCACCTCCCCGCCCTACAACGTGGGCAAGGAGTACGACGAGGACCTGTCGCTGGAGGACTACCTGGCGTTCTTGGAGCGCGTCTGGGCGGAAACCCGCCGCGTCCTGGTCCCGGGCGGACGGATGTGCATCAACGTCGCCAACCTGGGCCGCAAGCCCTACATCCCGCTGCATGCTTTCATCGCCGAACAGGCCATCCGCCTGGGATTCCTGATGCGCGGCGAGATCATCTGGAACAAAGCCGCCAGCGCCTCCCCGTCCACGGCCTGGGGCTCGTGGATGTCGGCGGGAAACCCGACCCTGCGGGACGTCCACGAGTACATCCTGGTTTTTTGCAAGGATACGTTCAAACGCCAGAACCCGGAGAAACGGGCAAGCACGATCGGGCGCGACGAGTTCCTGGAATACAACAAATCCGTCTGGAGCTTCGCCGCCGAGCCGGCCCGCAAGATCGGCCACCCGGCGCCCTTTCCGGTCGAACTGCCGCGGCGCCTGATCCAGCTCTATACGTTCGAAAACGAGGTGGTGCTGGATCCTTTCATGGGCTCCGGTCAGACCGCCATCGCCGCGTTGAAGTCGAACCGGCATTATGTCGGCTACGAGATCGACGAGGACTACGTCGCCCTGGCGCAAAAACGGATCCGGGAGAATACGCATGCCTCCTGAAAAGATGACCGACCGTCAATACCTGGAAAAACAATATCAGGACGCATCCAAGCTAAAAGCGCGCCTGAACTTACATCAGCGCTTCAGCGCAAACAAATACGGCTGGCAGCGCTGGGTATTCGATCAACTCAAGCTGCCGGACCGGAGTCTGATCCTGGAGTTGGGTTGCGGTCCGGGTACCTTATGGTTGGAAAACCTTGACCGGATCCCGTCCGGTTGGGAGATCACCCTCTCGGATTTCTCGGCCGGGATGCTGGCAGAGGCCAGGCGAAACCTTGAAAAGCGCCGCCATTTCCGGTTCGAAGTCGTTGACGCCCAATCCATCCCCTTCGAAAGCGGACATTTCGATGCCGTCATCGCCAACCATATGCTCTATCACGTTCCTGACCGGCAGGCGGCCTTTTCGGAAATCCGGCGAGTCTTAAAACCCGCGGGGCGCTTCTATGCCTCCACCGGGGGGGATCAACATCTGATCGAAATAGCCAGCCTGGTTAGAAAATTCGATGCAAAGCAGGTTTCCTGGGGCAAGGGAGGCGCCTCATTCACCCTTGAAAATGGAATGTCTCAGCTTTTTCCGTGGTTCTCGAATATCGAGTTATATACCTACAAAGACTGCCTGGAGGTAACCGAAGCAGCCCCGCTCGCGGATTACATTTTGTCCGGCCGGATCGCGCTGGGGGAACAAGAACAGCAATTCAGGCAGTTCGTGGCCCGTGAACTGGAATCCCACGGAGGCGTGTTTCACGTCACGACGGTGGCGGGCCTGTTCGTGTCCATTCCGAAAGGAGAGTGACATATGAGGAGAGTCGGGGATAGCATCCAGTGTGTAGACTTCCCCTGTCTCGACATCCGCAGGGAGAGCTACCGGGCGCCAAATATCGAGGTCGACCCGGCCAGAATCTCCATCCTGCTCATCTCCGAGGCCGCGCCGGAAAACCCCGCCGACGGTTACTACGCCGGGCCGGAGGCGCTCTTTGCCCGGACCACCCTGCTCGCCTTCCAGGATGCCGGGGCGGACGTCCGCTCCGTGCAGGACATCCTCGACCTGGGCGTTTACCTGACCACGGCCGTCAAGTGTGGGAAGACCGCGCCCGGCCTGGCGACCGCGACGGTCGAGGCCTGCTCGCACCTCCTCGAGCGGGAGCTGGCCCTGTTCCCGAACGTCAAGGTTTACCTGTTGATGGGCGACGTGGCGATCAAAGCCGTCAACAGCATCGCCAAACGAAACGGCCAGCCACGCGTCATCCCGGCCGGATCCACCTACAAGATCCGCGGCGGTGAGTTCACTTTCCGCGGCGGGCGCGCCCTGCCTTCCTACGTCCAGGCTGGGCCGGCATTCTTCGTGGAGAAAAGCAAGCGCAGGATGATCACCGAAGACATCCGAAAAGCGCTCTTCCTTCGCTAGTATAATAATGACCGAATTTAAACCGCTGGAAACCATCCTGCCCTCCGGGAACCGATCGCCTGAATCCGGGGCCGCCTAAAGAGCGGCCATCTGACTGCAAAAATCGTTCCTACCGGAGAAAACACCGGCCTGCAAGTCAGCGGAATCGAGAAGGAGATCGTTATGTATTGGAGTCGAACCGGAAGCAGTACAGATCTTTTGGTTTTCAGCCTGCTGTTTGGCATCTCCTGGCTGGGAGGGTGGCTGCTCGTCACCCACAGCGGCCGCCTTCGAAGCCGCGAGCGCTTGACCGGCGGGCTGGCGATTGGAATCTTGCTTTCCCTGCTGCTGATCAACGCCCTGGCGCATTTCCTTAACGTCTTATATGCCTTCATCCTCTCGCCCGTCCTCGTCCTGGCGCTTGGAGCGATTGCAGCCTGGCGTTCGAAGCAGGCCTGGTTCAATTTCCGGGACCTGAAAGCCTGG
>DATJPX010000163.1:0-10090 GCA_035506155.1 Anaerolineales bacterium | reverse complement strand
ACCGTCTCCGATCCGCTCGGCCGTCATCCCGACCGGGTGATCGATTTCGATGGCCGCGATCTGCCGACCTCCTTCCTCTGGGACCGCAACATGGGGGACCTCAACGAGGCCCCGATCGGCATCTACACCGTCACCGTGGCCGCCTGGGACGACTTCGGCCACACCGGGCGGGCCAGCGGGCTGGTCATCGTCCCGGCCCCAGGAGAGCCGGTCGCGGCCGCCACGGTCCCCGGGTTCGGCCTCCCGCCGACCCGCACGCCATCGCCGACCCCGACCGGGACCGATACCCCGGCCCCCACCGCAACCGCCACCCTGCGGCCCTCCCCGACCCCCACCGCCACCAAGGCCCTCTCCGCCATCCTCGTCCCCAACCCGGCCCAGGCGCCCAATCCCGACGAGACTCCCATTCCCGCCCCGACCGATAACGTCGTCTGGGGCGCGACCGCCGCAGCGGCCATCGCCGCCGTGACCGCCTACATCCTGGACGAGCAGCGCAAGCGCAAGGAAGAACTAGACGAAGAGAACGCCCAGGTCGCCGCCCAGGCCGCCTACCTGCAGGCGCTGGCGGACCGGCAGAAGGCAATGGAAGAGGCCCAAGCCAAGGCCGAGCACGAATACCAGGCCGCCTTATATGCCCAGTACGTGGCAAATCAGGAGTACCTGAAGCAGCAACGAGACAACCAGTCTGCATACTACGCCTTCGTTCGGAATGCGATCGCTGAACAGGAAACGACCGGTACACCCCTGGTGCCCCCGGAGGAGATATCCCCGGAGGCCCTGAGCGCCTTCGCCCACAGCACCCAGGCAGCCGCATGGATCGCCCAACCCGAAAACGCGGAAAACCTGCAGGCCCAGTATGCCGCCCAATTGCTGGCCCAGGAGGAGGCCCGCCTCGCCCAGGAAAAAGCTGCCGCCGCGCTGAAGATCGCCGAAAATGCCGACATGACCGAGGCCGAAAGGCTGGCTGCATACCAGGCGACGCCCGGATATCAGGAGTATCAAAACAATATGCAAGAGTGAGCTGAACAGCAAACCTTTAAAAATCAACGAAGTAATCAACCTGAGATTACACCATGGTGGGAGAAAGCTTGGAACGCCACCAAAAATTTTGTACAAGAGGCAGTCGCCGGGTCAGTAAAGAATGAGAGCAGCGAATTGGTAGGGTTAGCCGCCCCTGCACCGGTTGACAAACCGGTTCCAGATTGTCCTCCTAATATTCCGTGGTGGAAATTTTGGGATCCAAATTGGAATTTGACTTGTTTAATTCCTCAAAAACAGACGCCCCAGCCTCAACCAACTGTACCTACGGTCCAATCTACCAATACACCGATGGCTACGGTAATTCCAACTTGGGTTACCCCAACCCAAACTAGGATTGTAGTAGAAGAGCCGCAACTTACCAATCCTAAAAGCTCAAAACCTGGACCTTTCGATTTGCCGTATGGAGGAACGGAGGTGAAGCAGTTTTACGATGAACTGAATGCGGATCAAAATGGTTGGTGGTATTCTCAAGGTACTTTTACAAACGAGGATTTTAATGGTTTACTATTAATCCATGAAAGTTCTGGAGCGGTTATTCTTCCCGGTCAAAAAAGTCCTGTCAAACCAATTTATGGCACTTTAAACGCAATTGTTGGAGCACAACAATTATATATAGGCGGATGGAAACCTCCTTATTGCCCATCAGAAACATTTTGTTCGAACGGGGCCTTCAATTTCTGGGCCGCCTATTCAGAGAGCACATGGAAACAGCTCAATCTTTATATTAGAGGGGACAAGTCAATCCAAGATTATACTGGTTTCGATGTAGTAGTAAACAATCCACTCATTTATATGCAAAATGCACGAGCATTGGGGAGACAAGCATATCTTGTCTGGTAATGCCATCTACGGGAGAGATCGATTGCGTGAATGAGTCCAAAGATCATTCGATTCAAAGCTGGTCTCCGGATGGGTCAAAGACCGCTCTTTATGATCACGGGGATTTGGTGATCGTCGATGCGTCATGTTTGAAAAGCTCTCAACCCTGTACGGATGTTGTTCGTTCGCATCTTCCGGAGGCGCCCTCGGCTCTCAAAATCGCCTGGACCTGGGATGGGAAAGTGGCGGTTTGGTCCACTTACTATAACGGGCTTGACCAGGTCGGTTTCACCACCATATCTTTCGCAGATCTCGAAAGCGGGAAAATTACGCAGATCTCCGGGCCACGTGGAGCAGATCTGGAATCGATCTCCCCGGATGGGAAGTGGCTCCTCCTGTTTTCGCAAGAGAATCCGGGTGAAGGTTGGATCTTACTCTCGACGAATGGGCAAATTGTGCGCAGGCAAAATATCGGCAACTTCCGGGGCTGGCTGGTCATCCCATAATAAGTGGGCAACTTGTTGACCATGAAAATCTCGACCCGTGTCCTGGCGCTCTTCCTCCTGCTGTCTGGTTGTGCGGCTGTGACCCCGGCGGCGACCTAAGGGACCTTCCCCCTGGCTGGCTGCCTGCCCGCCCTAAAAGCCCGTCCGGGGGTAGAATCGGGACAGGCAGGCGCACCGGGCGGGATACCCTTGGACGGCGCGCCTGCAAAGGAGAACCGATGGACGCTGCCCCACGTGTGGATCTGACGGAATACCTGCCCGGCCTGGCCGGCGGGCAGATGCACGTCGCCAACCTCCCCTACGAGACCCTGACGGAGACCCTCCGCAAGCTAGGCTTCACCGTCTACACCATCAGCGGGAACCTGGTTCTGGACGAGCACGCCTTCTTCGATCACGCCGTGACGGTCTTCGGCTTCCCCGCCTCCATCCAGCGCACCTGGGAAGCCTGGGACGAGTACCTGCTCCAGTTCTTCCGCACCCAGGCCGCCGCCCGGGTGGCCGTGGTCTGGAAGGAAGCCGACCTGTCCTTCAACCTCGACGCCCGGACCTTCCTGCTGGCGGTGGAGGACCTGCACGACACGGCCTACAATGTGGAGCGCGGCCTGCTCAAAGGCGCCCCGCCCTGCCAGGTGGAGCTCTTCATCCTGGGCATCGGCAGCGGCTTCCGCCGCCCGGCCGTGGGCTGAAACCGGGAGGCCTGGTTCGAGTCCGCCCCTCTTTGCGCCTTCCCGGCAAATCCATCCCCCGACGATCCTCGGGGGATCTTTTGTCTCCGGGATTTCTAACATTCCTTTTATTGACGCCCGTTTTCAGCCATGATATGATTCTACCTGTTCGATTAGCACTCTCGCCACGAGAGTGCTAAATATGCCAAACAACCATGAATGACCTGACTGAACGCCAGCGTTTCCTCCTTGCCCTGATCGTCCGGGATTACACCGAGACGGCCGAGCCGGTCGGCTCGAAACGGCTGGTCGAGTATTACAAGCTCGAGCTGTCCTCGGCCACCATCCGCAACGAGATGGCCGCGCTGACCGAGATGGGCTACCTGCGCCAGCCGCACCCTTCGGCAGGGCGTGTCCCGACCGAGGAAGGCTATCGCTATTTCGTCACCCACGTCGTCTACCAGGCGGACCTGCCCGAACCGGCCCGGGATACCATCTCGCACCAGTTCTACCAGGCCCGCCAGGACGTGGAGCAATGGATGCCGCTGGCGGCTTCCATCCTTGCCCACCATTCCCACGCCGCCTCCATCGTCACGGCGCCGCATTCCGAACGTTCCCGCTACAAGCACGTCGAGCTGATCGCCACCCGCGGCCGCCAGGTCCTGATGGTGCTGGTCACGACCGGCGGGGAGGTCAGCCAGCAGATCCTGACCCTGGCGGAGCCGGTGGTGCAAGCCCGCCTCTCGGCCGCCGCGGACCACCTGAACCAGGTCTGCCTGCTCAAGACGACCGACGAGATCGGCGCCCTGCCGCCTCGCCCGGACGCCCTCGAGAAGGACATCCTGACCCTCGTCCTGCAGGACATGAGCCGGGGCGAGCAGCGCGTTTCCGGCGAGATCTTCCTGGACGGCCTCACCAACGTCCTTTCGGAACCCGAGTTCCTCGAATCCGACGACGCCCGCCGGGCCGTGCGCCTGTTCGAGGAACGCTCGCTCCTGCAAGACCTGCTGGCCCGCACCACCAACAATGCCACAGTGGGCGGCGTGCAGGTCCTGATCGGCGGCGAAGGCGAATGGGAGGATCTCAAGCAGTGCTCGGTCGTCCTGGCCCGTTACGGCATTCCCGGGCTGGCCACCGGCACGCTGGGAGTCTTCGGACCGATGCGCATGCCGTACGCCCGCACCATCCCGACCGTACGCTTTATGGCCGACCTTCTGAGCGGCTTGATTTCTGAAACCATGGTAGGAGAAGAAAATGAGTAGCAAGAAAACCCACCCCACCGAACCCGAGACCGAGCCCATCCCCGGGGAGACCGGCGCTCCGGCGACCGCTCCCGAACAAGCCGAAGGGACGGGAGCTTCTCCCGCCCTGGAGGAATTGCAAAAACAGCTCGCCGAGGCCCAATCCCAGGCCGCCGAATACAAGGACGGCTGGCAGCGCTCGGTGGCCGATTTCCAGAACTACCGCCGGCGGATCGAAGCCGAAAGAGCCGAGACCTACCAGACCGCGGTCGGCAGCGTCCTCAAGCGCTACCTGCCCGTCGTGGATGACCTGGAGAGGGCCCTGGCGGCCCGCCCCGCCGACCTGGCCTGGGCGGACGGGATCGACCTGATCTACCGCAAGCTCCAGTCCATCCTGGAGGCGGAGGGCGTCAAGCGCATCGAAGCCGTGGGACAGCAATTCGACCCGAACTTCCACGAAGCCATCACCCAGGAGCCCAGCCAGGAGTACGCCAGCGGGCAGGTGATCGAAGTGACCCGCAACGGCTATACTTTGGGCGACAAGGTCCTGCGGCCGGCCATGGTGCGCGTGGCGCAGTAGGGCACAGCGCCGCTGTGCCAGTACCAAAGAAAATATTTTTCGGAGAAATCATCTATGCCTAAAATCATCGGAATCGACCTCGGCACCACCAACTCGGTCGGCGCGGTCATGCAAGGCGCCGAACCGATCGTCATCCCCTCCTCCGAAGGCGAGCGGCTGGTGCCGTCGGTGGTGGCGATCAACAAGAATCACGAGCGGCTGGTCGGACGGGTGGCCCGCAACCAGGCCATCGTCAACTCGCAGAACACCATCTTTTCCATCAAGCGCTTCATGGGCCGCAAGTACGAGGACGCCGAAGTCCAGCGCACCCTGCCGCGCATCCCTTACACCGCGCTGCCCGCCGACAACGGCGACGTGCGCGTCCGCATGGACGACAAGGAATATTCCCCGCCCGAGATCTCGGCCATGATTCTGGCCAAGATCAAGCGGGATGCCGAGGCCTACCTCGGCGAGCCGGTAACCCAGGCCGTCATCACCGTCCCGGCCTATTTCAACGATGCCCAGCGCAACGCCACCAAGGACGCCGGCCGGATCGCCGGCCTGGACGTGCTGCGGATCATCAACGAGCCGACCGCCTCCTCCCTGGCCTACGGCCTGGACAAGAAGGCCAACGAGATCATCGCCGTCTACGACCTGGGCGGCGGCACGTTCGACATTTCCATCCTGGACGTGGGCGAGGGCGTTTTCCAGGTGCGCGCCACCAACGGCAATACCTTCCTGGGCGGCGACGATTTCGACCAGCGCATCATGGATTACTTCACCCAGGAGTTCAAGAAGGAAAGCGGCATCGACCTGCGCTCGGATCGCCAGGCCCTCCAGCGCCTGCGCGAAGCGGCCGAGAAGGCCAAGATCGAGCTCTCGACCACCATGCAGACCGAGATCAACCTGCCCTACCTGACGGCGGATTCCTCCGGTCCCAAGCACCTGGTCATGACCCTGACCCGCGCCAAGCTCGAGCAGCTCACCGCCGACCTGGTGGAAGGGACGCTCACCCCGCTCAAGCAGGCCCTCAACGACGCCGGGCTGAAGCCTGCCGACATCAACGAGGTCGTCATGGTCGGCGGCATGACCCGCATGCCGGCCGTCCAGGAGGCCGTCCGCAAATTCTTCAACAAGGAGCCTCACAAGGGCGTCAACCCCGACGAGGTGGTGGCGGTCGGCGCGGCCATCCAGGCGGGCGTTCTGGGTGGGGAAGTCAAGGATATCCTCTTGCTCGACGTCACCCCGCTGACCCTCTCCATCGAGACCCTGGGCAGCGTCGCCACCCCGCAGATCGAACGCAACACCACCATTCCGACCCGCAAGAGTCAGGTCTTTTCCACGGCCAGCGACAACCAGACCCAGGTCGAGATCCACATCTTGCAGGGGGAACGACCGATGGCCCAGGACAACAAGTCGCTCGGCAAATTCATCCTGGACGGCATCCCGCCCGCGCCGCGCGGCGTCCCCCAGATCGAGGTCACCTTCGACATCGACGCCAACGGCATCCTGAAAGTGACCGCCCAGGACAAGGCCAGCGGCCGCAGCCAGAACATCACCATCACGGCTTCGTCGGGCCTGGCGAAGGAGGAAGTGGAGCGCATGCGCAAGGAAGCCGAGGCGCATGCCGCCGAGGACAAGAAGCGCCACGACCTGATCGAGGCCAGGAATGTCGCCGACAATTCAATCTACGCCGCCCAAAAGGTGTTGAGCGACCTGGGCGAGAAGGTGCCGGCGGAGATCAAGACGATGGTCACATCCGCCATCGAGGACTTAAAGAAGGTGAAGGACGGCGACGACGAGCCCGCCATCCGCAAGGCCGTGGACGCCCTCAGCCAGGTCGTCCAAAAACTCAGTGCGGCCGCCTACGAGGCGCAGACCCCGCCTCCGGCGGGCGGCGCGGCCGAATCCGGGCCCAGGCAGGACGGACCGGATGTAGTGGACGGCGAAGCCACGGAAAGTAAATAGGAAACCAGCGAATGGGAAACGGTGATTCCCTGCGAATCCCTGTTTCCCATTCCCAATGCTTATGAGCAATCGCGACTATTACGAGATTCTCGGCCTGCCGAAGAACGCCTCCACGGAGGACATCAAATCGGCCTTTCGCAAGCTTGCCCGCCAGTACCATCCCGACGTGAGCAAGGAGCCGGACGCCGAGGAAAAGTTCAAGGAAATCAACGAAGCCTACGGCGTCCTATCGGACCCCCAGAAACGCGCCCGCTACGACCAGTACGGCCGGGCCGGTCTGGGCGAGATGGGCGGCATGCCCGATTACGCCACCATGGATTTCAACGACATCTTCGAGGAGATCCTGGGCGGATTCGGTTTCGGCTTCGGCGGAGCGGGAGGATCGCGCTCACGCCGCCCGCACCGCGGCCGTGACCTGCAGGTGCGGGTGGACCTGACCTTCGAGGAAGCCATCTTCGGGGTCGAGAAGACCGTCGAGCTGACCCGCAACGAAGTCTGCGGCACCTGCCGGGGCAGCGGCGCCGAGCCGGGCACCAGCCCGCAGCGCTGCCAGACCTGCGGCGGGCGCGGCGAAGTCCGCCAGGTGCGTCAGACCATCTTCGGCTCGATGATGCAATCCGGCCCCTGCCCGACCTGCGGCGGACGCGGCGAGGTGATCGGCACTCCCTGCCACACCTGCCGGGGCCAGGGCGTGGAGCGCAAGACGGTCAAGAAGGCCATCCAGATCCCCGCCGGCGTGGACAACGGCAACCAGATCCGCCTGGCCGGCGAGGGCGAGCCCGGCCTCAACGGCGGGCCGCAAGGCAACCTGTACCTGCTGGTCAACGTCCAGGCGCACAAATTCTTCAAGCGCCGCGAGAACGACATCCTGCTCAACCTGGACATCAACGTGGCCCAGGCCGTGCTGGGGGCCGACATCGAGGTCCCGACCGTGGATGGCAAGGAGAAGCTCAAGATTCCCGCCGGGACCCAGCCGGGCAAGATCTTCACCCTCAAGGCGCGCGGCGTCCCCTACATCCGCAAGTCCGGCCGGGGCGACCAGCTCGTGATCGTCAACGTGGACATCCCGTCCAAGCTGACCAAGGAGCAGCGCGAGCTTTTCGAGAAGCTGGCAGGCACCCTCGGGACGGCGGTCAAGCCCAAGGAAAAGGGCTTCATCGACTGGCTGAACGAGGCCCTCGGGGGATAGGATCCCGGTTGTCCATGCAGCCAAGCTTATGAAGAGAATCCTGCTTCGCATCTGGCGGATCCTGCCCTTCTGGATGCAGGGCCTGGCCTCGGCGATCATCCGGCCGCGCTTTCAAGCTGCGGCGGGGGCGATCATCTTCAACGACCGAGGCCAGCTGCTGCTTTGCCGGCACACTTACCGCCGGCAGCATCCGTGGGGCCTGCCCGGCGGCGACCTGAAATACGGCGAAGACCCGGCCGAGGCGGTCAGGCGGGAGCTGAAAGAGGAGACCGGCTTTACCGCAAAGGTCGCCCGGCTGCTCCTTGTCGAAAATTCCACCGAGATCCACCACCTCACCCTGACTTACCTGTGCACGGACGTTGGCGGGAGCTTCATCCCCAACGAGGAAGTCTCGGAGGTCCGTTATTTCGACCTCGACAAATTGCCCGAATTTTTCCAGGAGCAGCGGCAGACGATCGACCGAGCCCTGGCCATCCTGAATTCCGAAGCGAGAAAAGACCGATGAGCTGGTTGGAAGTTTCCTTGACTGTCAACGGCGAGCTGGCGGAAGCCGTGGCGGACGTGCTGGCGCGTTTCGCCCCCAACGGCGTGATGACCGAGCAGGCCGTCAATTTTACCAACGACGAAGACGAGGGCACGCCGATCGGGCCGATCACGGTGCGGGCCTACCTGGCGGCCGACGAAACCGTCGAGGCGACCCGCCAAAAGCTGGAGGAAGCCCTCTTTTACCTGGGCATGATCCAGCCGCTGCCCGCGCCGGTTTTCACCCCGGTGGCCGACCAGAACTGGATGGAAGCCTGGAAGGAACATTACCAGCCCATCCCGGTTGGCAGGAAGCTGATCATCGTCCCGGCCTGGCTGGAATCGCCGGATGCGGCCCGCCTCCCGATCAGGATCGACCCGGGCATGGCCTTCGGGACCGGCACCCACCCGACCACGCAGCTCTGCCTGGAATTCCTGGAGACGTATACGCCCGTCGCCGGCGACGTCATCGATGTGGGCTGCGGGTCGGGGATCCTGTCGATCGGGGCGTTGAAGCTCGGCGCCGCTTTCGCCCTCGGCGTGGACATCGACGAGGCTTCCGTCAAGGCCAGCCGCGAGAACGCGGACGCCAACGGCATCGCCGCGGAGCGGTTTGCCATCGGCCTGGGATCGGTCGGGGAGATCGCGGCCGGCAGTTTCCAGGTCCGCCAGGCTCCGCTGGTGCTGGCGAACATCCTCGCCCCGATCATCATCCGCCTGTTCGGGATGGGCCTGGCCTCGCTGATCGCGCCCGGAGGCCATATCATCCTTTCCGGCATCCTGGCAGAACAGAGTGATGCGGTCCGGGCGGCTGCCGAGGCGCAGGGCTT
Source organism: Anaerolineales bacterium (assembly GCA_035506155.1). GTDB lineage: Bacteria > Chloroflexota > Anaerolineae > Anaerolineales > Villigracilaceae > UBA877. Next base: position 750 of record DATJPX010000163.1, on the reverse strand, counting down.
GAAATTTATCGAGGAACGTCGAATGGGGGATTGGGTGGCGCTGGCCTTGAAGGCCGGTTGAAATTACGGCTTGGGGTCTTCCGGGGCGGCGTCGATGGAATAAAGCGTATATATGGAAAGTTTGCCCAGGCGAAGCTGGGCGGCGGCGGGCAACGCGTAGGCGATGTTGGGGCGGAGGGTGTGCTCGTTCAAGATCGTCCCGTTGGTGCTGCCCAGATCGATGACTTCGTAACCCGAACCCTTCTTGCGGATCATGGCATGCCTGGTGGAAACGCCGTTCTCGTACGCGCCGTGGGCGGTCAAGTCGACGAATTTATCCGTCTTGATATCCGTCATTTTCCGCCCGATCACAAAAGCCTGTTCATCGCAGACCGCAATCGGGGCGACCTGCTCGGCCAGGTAGAGGGCAATGCCATGCTCGGGGGTCTTGAAAGTCTCGAGGATGGCTTCGTTCATCGACTTGTTGAAGGCTTCCGAGTCGAATTCGATCTGCCGGGTGGTGGACTTCCTTTTGGGGGCGGTTTCAATGGGCGCCCCACAAAAAATGCAAAAACTCGCGTTCCCGGTATTTTCCCGATGACAGATTGGACAAACGATTGAAGCCAAGGGGGTCTCCAGTGGGGGTCGATGCGGCTGGTCGCTGCGATTCAGCCTGGTATCTGGCTCCGACGAACATTTTGATGATACCGGATTTTGGAGAGAAAAGCAATTCCCTGGAGGAATCTGAATTCGATTTGCAATGATTGACCC
>DATJPX010000162.1:0-24734 GCA_035506155.1 Anaerolineales bacterium | reverse complement strand
TTGGACTTCTATGTTGGTGATTTCGTCAAGGCTGGACTGAATAAGTAATTCCTGAGGACCGGCCTTGGACGGGTCGTTTCTGGTGAACCGCCAGGTGGTCTGCAGCAAACTCGCCGACCGCCAGCGGCCAAACTCTATTTTGGAACATATCCTTCAACAGCTTTCACCTACTCTCTGGCCACACTTCTTTTGAATGCATTCCTGGCAGCTTTATGAAGCGTTGAGGATGAACTCACTCCAACAAACTTCTATCCGTGCCGGTCCATGACCGGACACCCAATGGTGTATTCGCTTGGAGGCGAGTAAAGCTCTTGGGGAGCTGCCCCATCTTATTGTCGGTTTCCCGGAGGAAAACCCGTCGAGTTAACGGGCAACTCGCACCAGGGGGAAGTGGTTCTTCCAGAAGTGGGGATCTTGAAAGCTGTCTGAGATTAAAGAGGCTTCAAGCTGGCACCTTCAGGAGGAATACCCGTTTCGAGGTATTTCCACAGCTCGATCAACAGCTTGCGAGCCAGGGCAACGATACCGATGCGACGCACCCGGCTGCCACCTTTCGCGAAGCGTTCTTGATACCAGCGACTGAGCTTGCTGTCGGGTTGGAGGCGCAGCCAGGCCCAGGCGATCTCGATCGCCATTGCGCGGATGCGGCGGTTGCCTGCTTTGCTAATGCCCTGTTCGTGGGCACTATCACCGCTCTGATAGGGAGTAGGGGTTAGCCCGGCCAGACTGCCCAATTCCCGCCGGTTGTGAAAACCACGCCAGGAGAAGAACTCCATCACGTACACCCAGGCCGAATTCATGCCGATGCCTTTGAGCTGCAGCAACTGACGCACTTGTTCCACTGCCGGGGCAGTCGAAGTACGGGCCGCCTGCACTCGAATGAGATCGAGTTGGTTAATCTGCTGGTTGACCAGTTGATAACGCTCGTACTCGCGCTCGATGGCGGCATGCAGATCCAGAGGCAGTTTCGAGTTATCCCACAAGCGTACTTCTTCCAGGCGAGAGAGGAAATCCTTCCTGAAGGGCAGCTTCACGCCCTGGCTGGCCAGCAGACTCTTGATGCGATTGATATGGTGGGTCCCTTCCGCTTTGACCGCCATCAGTTCACGATGCAACTGGCGCTGATCTTCTTCTTCTGGACTGGGGACATGCGCAATGCTCCAGACCTTCTTCTCGCCCTGGTAATAGCGCATCAGCATGGTCAGCAGCTTGCCAACATCCATTCGGTCGGTCTTCGCCCGTCGCTTGCGCCGATTGACTTCGATGCTCGCCGAATCCACCACCAAGTTACTGACGTCCTGCGTCTGCAAGTATCGGTGCAGCCAGAAGCCATCCCGCCCAGCCTCGTAACAACTCCGGACGGGTGTGTTCTCTGGCAACCCAAACCGCTCTTTGGCTAGACGGATTTCCTTGACCAATCCTGGCAGATCCCGGGCAGTCAGGTCGCGCTCTCGCGGCGACTGGCCAAACCCAATGGTGAATCCCAGCTTCCATTTTTCGTCACTGAGTTCCATCGCCATGTAAAGGTTCTGTGAAAAAGTGGTATCCTTTCCTATGTGAGTCGTTTCTGGTTCCATCTGAGCTCCTTTCGTGAATTAGTCTTTGCCTAAAAAGAGCTTAGCAGAAACGACTCACCTTTTCAATTCCTTGCATATTATCTTATTGCACAGTCCCAGGAAACTTCCCCCTTGACAGGGCTAGACAAGTTTGATATAAACCGTCCAATTTAACAAACAAGGCTGTGAAGAGAAAGAGTACGCGCTGACACGCTGGTACAGAGAACGGGCGACAGTGAGAGTCCCGTCCAAAACGGCAACGCAGAATGGTTCTCTGAGCCGCAGGGTGAACGGCTTGTCCAGTAGCCCGCGCCGGAGTTGCCACCGTTATCAAGGCAAAGGGTATAACTCCAGATATTATAAAGGAGCGTACCCGCAAGAGTGAGGCTGGCCTTTGACCCGTTGTCTGACAACGGGTTTCTTTTTTTTACTGGCCTGGTCGGCCTAACCTGGGTGGCACCGCGAGAATCGCCTCTCGTCCCTATGGATGATGGGCGATTTGCGTTTAATGATCGGAGGTGCCATGCTTACAGAAACAAATCGGGTAGAAAAAATCTTTGCCCCATCCGGCCCTGACGGGGTTCGTCCGCTCGCCGGCGGACGAAGAGCCCTGGTACGGGAGCTCCCGGCGGACCTTGAAACGCCGCTCTCGGTCTATCTCAAGCTGAAGGATGAAGGACCTTCGTTTTTACTGGAATCCGTCAGCGGGGGCGAGCGGGTAGCGCGCTACTCTTTTGTCGGCATCCGCCCGCGCAAAGCGTTCGTGTTGAAACAGGGCGCCTGGGAGATCCATTACACGGATGGAAAAATAACCCGTCCCCTGGCGGATCGCGAAAATCCGCTGGCCGCCCTGCGCCAGGCGCTTGGGACGGGCGAGCCGGCCAGCCTCCCCGGCCTGCCCCGCCTGGTGGGCGGGCTGGTCGGTTACCTTGGCTATGACACAATCCGCTATTTCGAGCCATCCGTCCGGCTGACCCCTCGCCCGGATGTGCCGGAAGCAGCCTTCCTGCAGGCCGATACCCTGGTTGCCGTCGATCACGCCTTTGGGAAGTTGATCCTGATCGCCGTCGCAGAGATGGAAACATCGCTGGAAGAAGCCGAGGCGCGCCTGAATGGGTTGTGCGAACGGCTGGCAGGCTCCCTGACCGATGGGTCCGCTGGCGGAGACGGGCCAAGCGATCCGGAGCTGACCTCGAACAAAACGCCGCAGGAATTCCAGGCGATGGTCAGCCGGGCCCAGGAAAACATCAAGGCCGGGGACATTTTCCAGGCAGTCCTCTCCCAACGCCTCAGCCGAACGAGCTCTGCGAGTCCCTTGAGCATCTATCGGTCTCTGCGGCGGTTGAATCCCTCCCCCTACATGTTCTATTTCAATTTCGGCAACCTGGCCGGCTCGAAGCCGTTCCACCTGATCGGGGCCTCGCCGGAAGTGCACGTGCGGATGGAAGGCCGGCGGGCCATGCTCCGCCCGATCGCCGGGACGCGCCCGCGATCCGAGCGGGCCGCTGACGACCAGGCCCTCGAACAGGAGCTCCTGTCCGATCCGAAGGAACGCGCCGAGCACGTCATGCTGGTGGACCTGGCCCGCAACGACCTGGGGCGGGTCTGTGAATACGGCAGCGTCAGGGTGACCGAGCAGATGACGGTGGAGCGCTATTCGCACGTCATGCACCTCGTCTCCCAGGTGGAAGGCCAACTGCGCCCCGGACTCGACGCCTTCGACCTGCTCCAGGCCACTTTCCCGGCCGGGACGGTCAGCGGCGCCCCCAAGATCCGGGCGATGCAGATCATCGGCGAATTGGAATCCCAGCCCCGCGGACCATACGGCGGCGTGGTCGGCTATCTCTCCTACGACGGCTCCATGGACACCTGCATCACCCTGCGGACGATCGTAATGCAGGGGCAGACGGTCGATATCCAGGCCGGGGCCGGGATCGTGGCCGATTCCGATCCGGCGACGGAATACCAGGAGACGCTGAACAAGGCCGGCGCCTTGATCGCGGCGGTCAAGGTAGCAGAAAACACGAATGTGGAATTCAGGAGGCAACCATGATCCTGGTCATCGACAACTACGATTCGTTTACCTACAACCTGGTCCAGTACTTCGGCGAGCTGGGCGCGGACGTGCGCGTGGTCCGCAACGATGAACTCAGCCTGGAACAAGTCGCGGCGTTGGAACCCAGCCACATCGTGATTTCCCCCGGGCCAGGCACGCCTTCGGATGCGGGCATCTCGAACGAGGTCATCCGTGATCTGGGGAAGCGCATACCGGTCCTCGGGGTCTGCCTCGGCCACCAGTGCATCGGGGAGGTCTTCGGCGGGAAGGTGGTCCGGGCCCCGCGCCTCATGCACGGCAAGACCTCCCTGATCCACCACAACAGCCGGGACCTGTTCGCCGGTCTCCCGGATCCGTTCGAGGCCACCCGCTACCACTCGCTGATCGTCGCCGAGCCCCTCCCCCAGGAGCTCGAGGCGACCGCCTCGACCGACCAGGGGGAAGTGATGGGGCTGCGCCACAGGGATCAGCCGATCTTCGGCGTCCAGTTCCATCCTGAATCGATCCTCACCCAGCACGGCAGGCAGATCCTTGCAAATTTCCTGGCCGTGCAAACCCCTTCCGTCCAGTTGCATCATCCAAAGGAGGATGACATGTTGAAACCCTTTATCGCCAAATTGATCGACCGCCAGGATCTGGATGCCGCCGAGGCCGAGAACGCCATGCAGATCATCATGACCGGCCAGGCCACGCCCGCCCAGATCGGCGGTTACTTGGTGGCCCTGCGCATGAAAGGCGAAACGGTCGACGAGATCACCGGGAGCGTACGAGCCATGCGCGCCCAGGCTGCAGCGGTGCCGTTCGAGTCCAACGGACATGTCCTGATGGACACCGCCGGCACAGGCGGGGACGGCAAGCATTCCTTCAACATCTCGACCGCGGCGGCCTTCATCATCGCCGGGACCGGGCGCAAGGTGGCCAAGCACGGCAACCGGGCCGCCTCGTCCAGCTGCGGCAGCGCGGACGTGCTCGGGGAATTGGGCGTCAATCTCGACCTGACTCCCGGGCAGGTGGCCGAGTGCATCCGGGAGGTCGGGATTGGTTTCATGTTCGCCCCCAAATTCCACCCGGCCATGAAGTACGCCATCCCCGTACGCAAGGAACTCGGCCAGCGTACCATCTTCAACCTGCTCGGTCCGCTCACCAACCCGGCCGGCGCGACCCACCAGCTGATCGGCGTCTACGATCCCGCCCTGACCCAACCGCTGGCCGAAGTGCTGTGCGAGCTGGGCAGCCGTGCCGCCTTCGTCATCCATGGCCACGGGGGCCTGGACGAGCTGACCACCAGCGGTCCCAACCGGGTCAGCCAGCTGCGGGACGGAAAAGTGGAAACCTTCGAGCTGAACGCGGCCGATTTCGGATTACAGCCGGCCTCGGATGAGCACCTGCACGGGGGAACGCCCGGGGAGAACGCCAGCCGGATGCGCACCCTGCTCCAGGGACGGGACGATCCGGCCTGCCAGGACGTGGTCTTGTTCAATGCGGCGGCTGCGGTCGCGACCGAGATTCATGACTTCAAAGCGGCGCTGAACGAGGCCCGGGAAGCCCTCGAGAGCGGCGCGGCCCTGGCCAAGCTCGAATCCTTGATCGGTTTCAGCCAGAAGTTTGCCCAGCCGGTCGCCTGAATGCCGAACATTCTCGACGAAATCTTCGCCGCCAAACAGGTCGAGGTGGCGGAGTCCAAGCGGGCCAGGCCTCTTCGGGCCGTGCGGGCCGAGGCGGAAACGGCCCCCGGCGCGGCGAGTTTCGCATCGGCGCTGCGGCGGGGCGGGCCGGAGGCGACCATTCCAGCCCTGATCGCGGAGGTCAAGTTTGCCTCGCCGTCGAAAGGGATCCTGGTCGAGGCGGCCGATCCGCTCGGCTTGGCCGGGCAGTACGTCCAGGCTGGAGCCGCCGCCGTCAGCGTGCTGACGGACCAGAAATACTTCCACGGCCGGCTGGACGATCTCAAGGACATCCACAAGGCCTTCCCGGCTGTTCCGCTCCTGCGGAAGGATTTCGTTTGCGATCCCTACCAGGTCTACGAAGCCCGGGCAGCGGGGGCCAGCGCGATCTTGTTGATCGCCGCCCATCTCGAGTCAGGCCTCCTGGCAGACCTGCACGCCCTGGCCCGGGAACTGGGGCTGGCCGTCCTGGTCGAGGTCCATGACCGGAACGAGCTCGACACGGCCGTGAAGGTGGATGGATTATCCCTGCTCGGGGTCAACAACCGGGACTTGAGGACGTTCCGGGTGGATGTGCAGACCTGTCTCGGGTTGCGACCGCTCGTCCCTGACTCGATCTGCTTCGTCGCCGAGAGCGGCATCCACAGCCGGGAGGACGTCCTCCGTCTGGCCGCGGCCCGGGTGGATGCCATGTTGATCGGCGAAGCCCTGGTCACTGCCCCCGACGTTTCCCAGGCCGTCCAGGCGCTGTTCGGCCGGGACCGGCTGCCGGAGAACGGATAAGCCATGCGAATCAAGATTTGCGGGATCACCGGCCTGTCCGACGCCCTGGCCGCGGCAGAGTTGGGCGCCGACCTGCTCGGGTTCAATTTCTACCCAAAAAGTCCGCGCCACATCGACCGGTTGGCGTGCGAGGCAATTTGCTCGGAGCTGGAGAATCGCTTTCCACTGATCACCCGGGTGGGAGTCTTCGTCAACCAGCCGCCCGAGGAGGTATTGGAAACCCTGGACAGATGCGGGCTGCACCTGGCCCAACTCTCCGGCGACGAGCCCGTCTCCGACCTGGCAGCCCTGCGCGGGCGCGCCTTCAAGGCAGTCCGGTTTTCGGCGGGCAGCGAGGCTGGTCTCGCCGCCTATCTGGAAACCTGCCGTGGCGAAACCCCGGCAGGGCTCGTGGACGCCTCCGTTCCCGGGCAGTTCGGCGGGACCGGGCAGGTCGCAGACTGGTCGAAGGCCGCCGACCTGGCTCGCAGGGTCCCGATCCTGCTGGCCGGCGGGCTGACCCCGGAAAACGTTGCCGGGGCGGTGCGAGAAGTGCAACCCTGGGGCGTGGACGTCGCCTCCGGCGTGGAAGCCGCGCCGGGGAAGAAGGATCCGCTCAAGGTCAGCCAGTTCATCCGGAATGCCCGCCTGGCCGCCCAATCCACAGTACTCCTTGCCAACGAGGTGAATTGATCCATGAAGACATTGAATCCGAAATTCGGTCCATTCGGGGGCGCATTCGTACCCGAAGTTCTCGTCCTGGCCCTGGCGGAGCTGGAAACCACCTATCTCCAGGCCAGCGATGATCCGGAATTCCAGGCCGAACTGCGTTCGCTTTTGAAGACTTACGTCGGCAGGCCAACGCCTCTGTCCTTTGCCAGCCGACTGACCGATCGGCTTGGCGGGGGGCGGATCTATCTCAAGCGCGAGGACCTTGCCCACACCGGCGCCCACAAGATCAACAACGCCCTTGGCCAAGCCCTGCTGGCAAGGCGGATGGGCAAGCGCCGGCTGGTCGCCGAAACCGGCGCAGGACAGCACGGGGTGGCCTCGGCTACCGTGGCCGCCCTGCTTGGACTGGAATGCGTCGTCTACATGGGCGAGGTGGATATGGCCCGCCAGGCGCCCAACGTCCAGCGGATGCGGCTGCTCGGGGCGGAAGTCCGCCCGGTCTGCAGCGGGACGCGCACCCTCAAGGACGCCGTCAACGACGCCATCCGCGACTGGGTCGCCAACGTCCAGGATACCTATTACCTGCTCGGCTCGGCGCTCGGTCCGCATCCCTACCCGAGCATGGTGCGCGATTTCCAGAGGGTCATCGGCGACGAGGCCCGAGAGCAGATGCGGCTGCAGTCCGGCCGCCTGCCGGATGCCATCGTCGCATGCGTTGGGGGCGGCTCGAACGCCATCGGCATCTTCACTGCCTTCCTGGCCGACGAGTCTGTCCGGCTGATCGGCGTGGAGGCCGGCGGCGAGGGCCTGGAAACCGGACGGCATGCGGCCCGGTTCTCGGATCCGAAGCTGGGACGGCCGGGCGTCCTCCAGGGAACGTACACCTACGTCCTGCAGGATGCCGACGGGCAGATCGCCCAGACCCATTCGGTTTCCGCCGGGCTGGATTACGCCGCGGTCGGCCCGGAACACGCCTACCTGCGCTCGATCGGTCGGACCGAATACACCTCCGCCACCGATGACCAGGCGCTGGAGGCTTTTCATATCCTGGCAGAGACCGAAGGCATCCTGCCGGCGCTGGAATCCGCCCACGCCGTAGCCGAGGCGATCCGCCTGGCTCCCGGGCTGGGACGGGAAAAGATCCTGCTGGTCAACCTGTCGGGCCGCGGGGACAAGGACCTGGATACCATTCTCAAGTCCGCGGGGAGGCCGGCATGAACGGATTGGATCGGATCGCAGCCGTTTTTTCAAAAACCAAAAACGAAGGGCGCGCCGCCCTGATGCCTTATTTCACCCTGGGCTTCCCAAACAAGCAGGCCTCCCTCGAGGTGGTCGAGTCCCTCGCCGCAGCCGGCGCGGACCTGATCGAGTTGGGCGTCCCCTTTTCCGATCCCCTCGCCGACGGCCCGACCATCCAGCATTCGACCCAGGTGGCCCTGGAAAACGGCGCCAACCTCTCGGATTGCCTGAAGATGGTCAAAGACCTGCGCGGCCGGGGCATCAAACAGCCGCTCCTCTTGATGGGCTATTACAATCCCATCCTGGCCTTCGGACCGGAATACTTCGTCAGTGAAGCCTGCACCGCCGGGGCGGACGGGCTGATCGTCCCCGACCTGCCGCTGGAAGAAGCGGCGATCATCGAGACAGCCTGCCGGAAACACCGCCTTGCATTGGTCTACCTGGTGGCCCCCACCACGCCGGACGAGCGGCTTGCCTTGGTTGCCAGCCACAGCACCGGCTTCGTCTACATCGTCTCGCTGACCGGCGTGACCGGGGCGCGCCAAACCGTCGCGGCGGGACTGGACGATTTCATCCGGCGGGTCCGGGCGGCGACGGACAAACCCGTGGCGGTCGGCTTCGGCATTTCCACACCCGAACAGGCCTCCCGGATCGGGAAACTGTCCGACGGGGTGATCGTCGGCTCGGCCCTGGTCGATGCGGCAGAGAAGGCGGAAGACCCTTCCTCAGCCGCCGGGGATTTCTTGCATCGATTGAGACTGGGATTGGAGAAGCAGCCGGAACAAATGTGAAAATGCGGGAAGGGACCTCCCGCTCAGAATTTCCATGTGGTGTAGCTGGGTAACCAAAGAGATCCGGGACCCGAGCCGTCATTCTCAGGCGCTTCTTAGTTTATGTTCCTATAATCCCAAAGAAGGCTGTAGATGAATGACTCCTCCGGGCGATATTCCCAATCCTCCTCGATCGGCGTTTCCTGAAGCAAGAGGCTGGCGCTTCCTCTTCGAGGACCAGCCAGGCAAGGCAGGGAATCCATCCTATCCCCTGCCGGCGTATTCCGAGTTCATGCCCGCTCCACGCCTGGGCCGGCTTCCATATGGGGAGCTTGAATCCCCCCTGTTTTCCAATTCGGATCCATTTGGCTGGCCCATCCCGGAAGTGGACGAGCAGTACCAGTTGAAACCGGGACTGGAGCGCATCTCCCGCCAGGTCATGGCGCACCTGCTTCGGCTGGGCCGCGGGGAATCCGACAGCCACATCGGGGAACATAACCATCAAAACCTGACCGGAAACCCCTACTGGCCTCCCGAGCTTGCCAGTCGGGCGGGCAGCCTGGCTCACGAACGCTATGTCTGTTTCCTCCCTTTTTCTCTCTCGCCGACCCAAGACGACAAAGGCCGTCTGCTCTGGACCCTTTTTGGGGGCAGCGAGCAGGGGCCGGAGACTGTCTTCTGGAAGGGATTCTTCTCTTCTCCCGGGGAGGAACTGCCGGCCGGGCGATTCTTCAATTTCCTCTCGCAACTTCTCAGCGAAGTATACGGCGAAAGCCCCGCCCATTTTCCGGATCTGCTGGAGGGAGGATTCCGCATCCTGCCATCCGACCAGGAATCCGGCGAAGGCCTGTTGCCTTCCTGGGCAAGGCAATTCCTGATCCACGACGACTCGCCGCTCGACGATATCCGTTATCTTTTGACATTCCGACCGTTCGCGCGCCTCCCCGGGAGCGCAAAGGAACGATACCTGGCAGGCGCACTCCACCTGCTACCCTTCCCCGGAAGCCTGGTCTTCTGGGGCATGCCAACCTACTCCCGTTTAGGGAAACAGCTGCCCCTGGCTGGGCAGATCCCGTTGCTGCGACTGGTCAGCAGGTACGGCGGTCCGGATGGCCTGCGTGTCCCGCAGAGTGGCTGGATGCACGAACCGCACCCGGACCTCGATCCTTCCCAGGTCCGGGCCGAAGTGCTGCAGCACGATTACGTCCGCAGCCACCGTTGGGACCGCCTGCAACGTTTCGAGGACGAGCTGTCGATCAATCCCCGCATCGAAAAGATCGCCAAAGTCCTCTTCAGCACGGACCTGCAGGTCATGGGGCTATACGATAAACCCATGGCCCGCAACTGCCAGTTGTGGACGAAAGACTTCGAGCTTCTCCTGGACGGACCCAACGCCACCCGGGAGGAACTGAAAAAAGCGGAAGCCATCCTCCTGGCTGGGGGACTGTTCGGTTACCGCTTCGTCTTTCCGGCCGCGCGGGTCGGAGGACACGAAGTCTACTGGCACCGTCCGGTGGTAACGTATCTCTCCGCATCCGGGGAGGTAAGCCTGCACCCGAATCCGCCCCTCGGTTACCTGACTGCCTATGCCGTCGGGGCGGCGGACATCCGTCAACCGATCGAACTCTGGCCGCGGCTCCTGGATCGGCCGGCCTATCGATCTGCGCTGGCAGAGTATCATTCGCCGCATGAGCGCTACCGGCACCAGACCTGTCTCAACCTGGTCAGCCTGCTGGATGCCCGGCAGGATCTGGGAGGCGACCCTTTACCAGCCAGCTTCGCCCGCGCCTTGTTGAGATTGCCCAAAGGACTGGGCCTGGAGGAATGGCTGACTTTCCTCCCGGATCCCACCGACGGGTCGATCGGCGCCCTTGTTCGCTCGATCCTGGCGAAAGCGGAAGGCGACCCCGGGCCAGCCGCCTCGTTTACCTACCCGGCCACGGCGACGCGGGCATTCGAGCTGGCCTACTGGAACGACATCCAAAAACTCGCTGAAGGCGAGTACCGCAACAAAGATAATGCAGACTGTGTCCAGGACGACATCTCCCTCAGCCAGGAAACCTGCCAGGTGCGCGACCTAGACCGCCTGGGGGATTACCTGATCTCCCGGCATCGGCAGTCCATCCAGAAAGCCGAGATGGAAGGGAAGGCATTCTGCGGGGAGTTGCCATTCCAGTGGAAGACCGATTTCGATTTTCCACTCTTCGGGGGCTGGAAAAGCAACCAGGAGAACCGCCTGCACGAGCGAAATATTCTGGTCGTTATCCCCGGGAAGAACCGCCGCGAAGCCGTCGTCTTGGCAGACCATTACGATACAGCCTACATGGAGGACCTCTACGACCGCTCACGCGGCGGCAGCGGGGCGCGCCGCTCGGCCGCCGGGGCGGACGACGATTATTCGGCGACGGCGACCCTGCTGCAAGCCGCCCCGATCTACCTGCAGCTCGCCCGTGAAGGCCGGCTCGAACGGGATATCTGGCTGCTCCACCTGACCGGCGAGGAGTTCCCGGCAGATTGCCTGGGAGCCAGGCATTTCTGCCAGCGCCTGGTCGAGAAAGGCTTGCAACTCGATCTGGGCGGATCCACGAAAATCGAATTGAGCGACACCCGCGTCATCGGCGTATATGTCATGGACATGATCGCCCACAACCGGGACGACGACCGGGATATCTTTCAAATCTCCCCGGGGCGCGGAGCCCGGTCGCTGCGGCTGGCCCTGCATGCCCACCAGGCAAACCTGCTCTGGAATACCCTGTCTCGCCAGTGGAACGAAGCCCCCGAAAGAAAATCGGCCCCACCCGCACGACGCAGCCCGGATGGAATCCAGGTGCCGCCGATGGCCCCGTACCCGTCGCTATTCGGAGAAGTCCGGACGAAAGACGATCCGCTCAGCTCACTATACAACACCGACGGGCAGATTTTCTCGGATACCGGGGTGCCGGTCGTCCTTTTCATGGAGAACTACGACATCAACCGGAGTGGATATCACGACAGCCGGGACAATATGGAAAACATCGACCTGGATTACGGAGCGGCCCTGGCCGCCATCGCCATCGAAAGCTGCGCACGCGTGGCGGCGGATGCGCCCATCACGCCAAATTCGAAGGGCTGAAAAGCCAACCGGCTGGACTGCGGATCGGTGGTAAAAATTCGGCGGTGGTTCCAAAACCACCGCCGAAGGTCTCTTTATTTCACTTGCCAGACCTGGACCGTCCCGTCGACGCCGCCTGCGGCCAGCAACGAACCATCCGGTGAGAATGCCGCTGCCCAGACCTCGCTCGTGCTCCCCTGGAAAGTACGGACGACCGTCCAGTTGGAGACATTCCACACGATGACGGTTTTATCCTTGCTCGTCGAGGCGAGCAGGTTTCCGTTCGGTGAAAAGACGAGCGACTCGACCGCATCGGAATGACCGCTCAAGCTAGTCTGCAAGGCGCCTTGAGCATTCAAGATGGAGACCGTACCATCCTGTTCACAAAGCGCCAGGATCTTTCCATCCGGCGACATCGCCATGCAATCCCCATAGCCTGGAATCTTGCCCGTCTGGTCGCCGGTGGCAACATCAAAGGACACAATCCCCTGCAGCGCATCCAAAATCACAAGCTGGGAGCCATCCGGGGTAAACGCCATCACCGGGCCGAGAAATTGACCGCCAAAAAAGCTGGATGGCAGCGTGATTGTTGTTTCCCAGGAAACGGCGCCCGATTTCAGATCCCAGAAACTCACCTGGCCAGTTACGTCGATCGTCGCCAGGGACTGACTGTCCGGGGAAAACAGGACAGAAGCGATCGCCTGCCCCTTCCCTGCCAGTTTCTTTTTCAATGTCCCGCTTGCAGGATCCTGGAGAAGCGTATTCGAATCGTTGCCTCCGGTCGCGATGAGACTCCCATCCGGGGAGAAGGCGACCGCCGGGACCAGGATCATGTTCAGGGCTGAGGAATGTCCGCCGAGGGTCCTTGCCAGCCTCCAGCCGGACAGATCCCATACCCTGGCGCTTCCCTGGTAGACCCCCTCCCAACTTCCGTTGAGCGGGGAGGTCAATCCTATCGCCAGATATTTCCCGTCCGGGGAAAAGGCCAAGCCGGCGATCGGTTTTCCCACGGGTATGGTCGTCCTGTCATGGAGCTGGGTAAGCAGCCAGTCCAGCATCTTCCCGGTGGGAGCATCCCCGTAGCCTGCCCCGGAAGTCATCTTCACGAACGGGGCATCCCCGCCCGTGAAGGTGCTGCTGGCAAACGGGTGTTCATCCGGCCAGGAGACGAGGCGCACCTCCCAAGTCAGGCGGTAGGCCGCCGTTCCGTCGGAGTAGGTATTGAACTGGTGGCGGGTTTCGCGGATGCAGACCACCGTGTGAACCTGGTCTGCCGACGAGGCGATTTGATAGGGGATGGACCCGTCGAAGTGCCAGCCATCGCTCAAATAACCCCGATAGGTCATGAAGATCACCGGCGATCCGCCGGGCCGCGCAACCACAGATGACCGGAATGCCTGGTCACAGGCAGAGGAGGCACTTTCCTCCAAGGTGTCCGGGGAGAGCGTCGGAGTGGGCGCGGACGTCGCAGTATCCGTTGGAAGTGATGTGGAGGTGGGGAGAGGGGTTGGAGTGGGATTCGGTGTAGAGGTCGAAGTCGGGAATGGTTGCACGGCAGCGACCAGCTTATCAAAAATCCGGGAGTTTCCCAATCCCAGCGCGACAGCAAAAATAGCCAATACGAGGCATGCTGCAAGAATTCCTATCAAAAGGGCGGTGTTCTTCCAAATGACCGTCGAGGGACGGCGCGTTTCTGATCGGCCTTCGCGCTCGGCAGGTTCCTGATGAGCTGATGAGGTCGGCTGATATTCAGGTTTTTCTGTTTTCGAAGACTTTATTTCTGTCATGGTCTGATCACTCTCCTCGTGAATTCGATCGTCTATGGCATCGTATTGATTAAACCCCATCCAACTCGATGGATGCTTATATCAAGAAGTTCGAGGATTCTTCCAATGCAATTATCCGTAATCATTATCGTCAAAAAATAATCGGGCCGTTGGACAAGGTCAATAGAAAGTGATTATAACTTCCTCCTTCCCTGCGTAGTAAAATAAATACAAGTTCCTCGCCATGGCATTTTTTGGACGGCATCCGTAGATTAGCTTGAGCCTGGGGGACAAAGATTAGGTGGATCATTCAGGCTTTACTGGTATCCTGTTTTCCATGAACGGCACAATGTAGCAGGAGTCGGGAGAAATGGATACAGAAAAGCAAAGGCACTTTGCCATCAAGCGAAACGCAATCGGGTCAACCGATCCTGATGATTACTATCGCCATCATTTCGAGCAGTCTCCCGACGGAATCCTGATCGTCGACCGGGATTCCGGGCGCATAACCGATGTCAATCCCGCCCTGCTCGCCATGCTGGGCTATTCGAGGAAAGACCTCCTCGAAAAAATACTTTGGGAGCTGGTTCCCTTCAAGGATGTCGTGGCATCGAAAGCCGCCTTCGAACAAGTCCTGGACCAAGGGGGAAGCCGATCTAAAAAGTATTCGCTGGGAACTTGCACTGGAAGTCCAGTGGACGTGGAGGTGGCATCCAACACCTATGAGGTCGATCGCCGGAAAATGGTCCAATGGAACGTCCGCGACATATCCGGCCGCACGCAGGCAGAAGGGACAATCTGCGAATCGGAACGAAAGCCGGATCGGGTCCCGCAGACCGGAATAGCCAGCTTCCGGGATATCTCCAAACAAGGGAAAAGAGAAAAAGAGCTATCCCAACTCAACCGGATTCTCATGGCATTAAGTAAAAGCAATCAGGCGATGATCCATGCAAAGGACGAGGCCGGATATATGAATGAGGTCTGTCAGATCGTCGTGAAAGACTGCGGGCATGCCATGGTCTGGATTGGCATGGCCGAAGACGATGAAGAGAAGACCGTCCGACCGGCCGCTTACGCCGGCTTCGAAAAAGGCTACCTGGATACGCTAAAGATTACCTGGTCGGACACGGAACGCGGCCATGGCCCCACTGGGACCGCCATCCGGACCGGGAAAGTGTGCATGTGCAAAAATATGCTCACCGATCCAAACTTCAGGCCCTGGCGGGCCGAGGCGGTCAAACGTGGTTATGCTTCCTCGGCAGTTTTTCCACTGGCGGTCGGAGGCAAGCCATTTGGCGCAATCACGATCTACTCCAGGGAAGCCGACGCTTTTCCAGATGATGAAGTCAGGCTTCTGACTGAGCTGGCCAGCGACCTCGCTTATGGAATCAACATGTTTGGATTGCAGGCCGCGCGAGCCCAGGCAGAAGAAGCGCTCGCAAAAAATGAAGTCCGCTATCGTGCTCTTTTCGAAAATGCGCCGCTCGGGATCGGCATGGCAACGCTGGACGGCCGGAATCTGGCCACCAATGAGGCGATGCATCAGCTGCTGGGATATACTCAGGATGAAATTTCCAAGATCAACTTGCGGGATATCTATCGGAATCCGGTGGAACGCGACCGGATCGTCAGGCAGCTTCAAACGAACGGGCGGGTGATCAACGAAAAAGTCGAATTAAATCGCAAGGACGGTACCTCAGTCCCGGTTCACCTCACCGCAGCCAAGTTTCCCTGGGAATCCGGCGAGGCTTTGCTGGCGATCGTCGAGGACATCACCGAACGCGAACGTCTCGAAGAGGTCCGCAATTGGCTGGCATCCTTCCCGGAGCGCAATCCCTCTCCGGTCGTCGAAGTGGACCTGTCCGGGAATGTCTATTACATCAACCCAGCCGCCCGGATCTTATTCCCCGATCTGGAGGTCCGCAAAAAGGAGCATCCCTGGCTGGATGGGCTCGAGCCAATTTTCGATAGTTACATCAAAGGGACCAGGTCGTCGAGCACCCGGGACGTGGAAGTCGGATCCGCCACGTATCAGCAAACCATTTCTTTCATTGCCGAGAACCAGCGCGTTCGGATTTACGCCTTCGACATCACCGACCGCGTAAAAGCCGAAAAAGCGTTGCGCAAGGTGAGGGATGAGCTGGAAGTTCGCGTCCAGGACCGCACACAGGAATTGGAAAAAACCAACGAGCAGTTAAGGGTGGAGATCGCAGAACGCCAACGTCTTGCCCAGAATTTGCATGACGCCGTCAACCAATCGCTCTTCTCTGCCGGCCTGATCGCAGAGGTCATGCCGCGCTTATGGGACCGCGACCAGGCTGCGGCGCGCCACTCCCTGGAGGATTTGCGCCACCTGGTCCGCGGGGCCCAGGCCGAGATGCGCGCCTTGCTTGCCGAGCTGCGCCCATCGGTCCTGACCGAAGCCGACCTGGGAGATCTGCTGCACCAGCTAAGCAACGCCTTTACGGGGAGGGTTAACGTTCCAGTCGCCGTGAACATCGCCGGGGAATGCGTCTTGCCGCCAGATATCCAGGTGACATTCTATCGCCTCTGCCAGGAAGGGCTGACCAATATCGCCAAGCACGCCGAAGCCACCCAGGTCGAGATCGATCTTCAGCGCGAAGCGGAAGCCGTCGAGTTGCATATCCGGGATAACGGTCGTGGTTTCGATGCCAAGCAACCTCCTCCTGGCGGACATTTTGGTCTGACCATGATGCGCGAGCGCGCCGAAGCCGCGGGAATAGACTTAAGCATCCTAAGTCGCCCAACCCAAGGAACAGAAATCATCATCCGCTGGAAGGCGGAGAAAGTCAGTGGAGGAAAATCAGGATGATGGAATCGAAGCCTATTCGTGTCCTTGTGGTGGACGACCATTTGATGGTTCGCCGCGGCCTGGCGACCTTTTTGACGGCGTTCGACGACCTGGAGCTGGTTGGCGAGGCCGGCGGCGGGGAAGCCGCCGTCCGGTTGTGCGGGGAGATCCTCCCGGATGTGATCCTCATGGACATGGTCATGCCGGAGATGGACGGAACGACCGCCACTCGCCTGATTCGGAAAAAGTATCCGCAGGTGCAGGTGCTTGCCCTGACAAGTTTCAAGGAGGACAAGCTGGTCCAGAACGCCTTGCAAGCCGGAGCCATCGGGTATCTGCTCAAGGATGTTTCGGCCTATGAACTGGCCCGGGCAATTCGCGCCGCACATGCCGGCCGCAGCACTCTCTCCCCTGAAGCCGCCGAGGCCTTGGTCCACGCGACCAGTCAGCCCCTGCCGCCGAAGTGCGCCTTGACGGACCGCGAGCAGACCGTTCTGGCCCTGATGGTCGAGGGACTGAACAATACGCAGATCGCTCACAGGCTGGTTGTCAGCCCATCCACCATAAAATCCCATGTCAGCAACATTCTGACCAAGTTGGGTGTCGCCAACCGATCGGAGGCTGTAGTCCTGGCCGTGCGCAACAAGCTTGTCGCCTGATTTTCCTCCCCCAGTTGGGGGAGGTGAAAATTCCCCCGGCCGATGGATGTGGCCGGGGGTCGTTTGTTTTAATATAAGAGTTGTTCGAAATCGTCGATTTCCCTCCGGGAGGGCTTGCCATGATGACACAAGAGGAACAAAACATATTATTCATGGAATTGTTATCAAAACAAACCGGCCGGAGAATGCCGGACTCGTCGGAATCCATGAAAGTATCGGGCGAAGATATTCAGAAAAAACTTCATATTCTCGAAAGGACGAATCATCGGCTGCGGGAACAATTGTCCGCTCTGAAAGCAAGGAATGAAGAGTTGGAGACTTACGTGCATACCGTTTCCCATGCCCTTAAGAATCCGCTATCCGTCATCATCGTGACTGCCGAGGCGATTTCCGATATTCCCACCCTGACACCTGAAGAGCTGCAGGATTTCACGGAGCAGATCCAATCGACCGCGTACGAAATGAATGACATCGTCGATAACCTCCTGCTCCTTTCGGAGGTTCGCAAGGCAGATATGCCGGTCGAACCCTTGGACATGGCCAGGATCGTGGCGACGGTGCGCAGTCGATTAAGCAGCATGGTCAAGGAATACCGGGGCCAGATCATCGTCCCAAGAGCCTGGCCTGCTGCAATCGGTTATGCCCCCTGGATCGAAGAAGTATGGGTCAATTACATCAGCAATGCTCTCAAATATGGCGGACAGCCGCCCAGAATAGAATTGGGCGCATCGATCCAGTCGGATGGCATGGTCCGATTCTGGGTGCGGGACAAGGGGCCTGGCATCCTGCCAGAAAACCAGAGCCACTTATTCAATCAATTCACCCAGCTCGGCCAGGTTCACAAACCCGGGCACGGCCTGGGGCTGTCGATCGTACGCCGCATCATCGAAAAATCTGGCGGGCGGGTGGACGTGGAGAGCGCACCCGGAAAGGGCAGTTCGTTTTTCTTCACCCTGCCAGCCCCCCAGCCACCCCTTGAACTTGATTCGAGGAAATGGGATGCAATGCTCCGGGAATCGACCCTGGCCAAAGAGGAGGCCCTGTAAGGCACCCTCTTCGAAATACCAAACCCCAAGGAGAACAACCGCTGAATCGATCAGCCCACCCACCGGTCATTTACTTCCTGCAAAAAACGGAAAATCGCTCGTGAATTTTCCATGCCAATCGTTTTTCATTCATTCAAAGAGGAGGCGTCGAAATGGAAAAAAAGCTGTTTCGGGTGAAAGTGATTTTGTATGTAATGGCTGAAAACGAGTCGGATGCTTGTGTGGCAGCCACCAATGCGCAATTCGATATCTTCGAATGCTCTGCAAGGAAAGCGGAACACGTCGACCCGGGTTGGGAGGAAGCAGTCCCTTACAACTCGACCGACGATCGCACCTGCGCAGAAGTTTTTGCAAGCCAACAGCAGGTCATCCATAAATCCATTCCTCTTCCCGCCATCATGGATTCAGGTCGAGCGAACGTTCGGCCCTTTACGGCAGCGCCGTACCTCCGTTCCTAACCAATCTCCATTCGGCTCATCTGCTCCCATCCTGAGGGAAGAAACCGGGGCGCGTTGATAAAAGGATTCTAGAATGGTGCGTGCCTTTATCGCCGATTCCTTGCCTGGAGAACGCTCCGCCCTGAGATTGCTATTGCAGGATCTCAAAATGCAGGTTATCGGTGAAGCCCCCGACTGGATGAGCGCGCTGGAATTTGCCCCCGAATGCCGGCCGAACCTGCTCCTGGTCGACCGGAGTTTGCTCCCCGCTAATCCCAGTCCTGCGATCTCTGCATTCAGGGCAGCCTGCCCGAATCCGGTCGTCATCATCCTTATCGCCCAACTGGATCCGCAAAAACAACCCGCCCTCTGGTTCGGCGCAGACGCATTCATCAGCAAGAACGAACCGCCCGATCGCGTCGCCCAACGATTATTGGACGCGACGAAGGGGATATCGATCGATCACCATCCAAATTCTGCCGCTTCGAGATGAGTCATCCCAATGGAGCACTGTACCGCCCAATGGCGGAATCGGCGGGTCCGTGTAAATAGACGGGTCATGCCTTGGCGGGTTTCGGCTTTCGCTTGGGTTTCCCTGAAGAGACTGGCGGGGGCAGCGGTGTCTGAGTGAAGTCGAAACAATCGCCCATGTCATCGGAGGCGGCGTCACGCTCGTTGAGCGGCGCCAACCCAAAGGTCGTCTCGCAGAAACGGACCAGACTCACATGCGAGTGGAAAACATGGGAGAGAGTTCCCTTCCTGGCATAAGGGCTCAACACCAGGCAGCCCACCCGCGGACCGTAACTGAATTGGGTATTCAGATAAGCGATCCCGGCCGGCCCCCCGCCCGTCCAGTTATCCTTGAAGGGTGGGGCGACGTGATCGAACCAGCCGCCCCAATCGTCCCACGTAATAAATATGGCCGAGCTGCCCCAAAAGGCGCTGCCTGCCAGGCTCCGGACGCGATCGACAGTCCATTGCATTCCGACCTTCACGACAGGTTTCCCGGCTTGATTTCCATAGGGAGGATGTTCGCTGTACTCCGAAGGGCCGTAGACCCAGGAGACGTTCGGAAGGTTCCCGGCTGCGACATCCCGGTCGAACTGGGTCCAGGAAACGATCTGGCTGCTGCCCTTTAATGCGGTGATGTGTGAAAAATAGTTGAAAGCGGGATCCCCATAGCTTTTCCACGTCAGCCCCGACCTGGCCAGACTCGCCGGCAGCGAGGGGAGGTCGAAAGGCGGCTGAGGCTGGTACGTGCGGTGGGGGCTGGCATTGTCGATGATCGGGGAGCTGGCTGCGATCAACATCAGGTGATTCGGTTCCGATTGGCTGGCGATTTCCGAATAGAAATTGTCGCACAAGGTGAACTGCCGGGCATAGGCAAAATAATCCGGGATATCCGCCTCCAGGTATTGCGAGCGGACGGCTCCACTGGCGCGATTCAGCCAGGCGGCATGATCGTGAGGCGGATCGCTGACCGGCGGGTCAGGGGCGTGGGCCAGCCCTCCGATCCCGTTTGCCCCCGGGAAGCTGCCGAAATAGTTGTCAAAGGTATGGTTTTCCTTGACGATGATCACCACATGTTGGATTGGGTTTTGAGGGGACATTGGACCTCCGGGCTACCCGTGAATACCTTGTCAAGACTATAGGCGGAGAACGGTAATCAGACCGCTTTTGTCAAGTTTATTTCAACCTGGCTGTCACTCCAATGCCCCCCAGGTACCGGCGGTACTTTAGATCCTCAGTCCAATTGGTGATGCCCCTGCTCGAAAATCACATCCATGACACATTTGCTGCAGTCAAACTTCAGCCTGAGCCTGCCTCCCTGCTCGTCCACCAGCGTCAGTGGTTCCGGCAAGGTGTGGCCCTTCCCTTCACGCGGACAGGCATCCAGCTGGTATTTAATGCAATATTTGGCCGTCATCACCTTGCGTTCGTGCAAATCCAGGCCGCTTTCGGCGGCAGGTTCGATCTTCATGACGCCGTGCCGACGATAAAAAGTCATTGCCTTTTCATTCAAAGCATTGCCCAAATAGGTAAGTTCAGTCTCAGGATAGGGGAAGGCATTGGGGATGATCCCGCCGCCGACGCTCGGCCTCCCGGTGGCGCGGGCAGCCTGAAGGCTTTCCACCGCTCCCCGCCGCAGCTCGTTCCACCCGGAGGCAGGGAGGAAGGGAACGGGATGGATCAATACCTGGATTTTATTGCAGGCAAATTCGGTCTCGCCAAGTTTGTCGAGCTGCTTTTCGATCGTTTGGCGCGCCTGCTCCGGCTTTTCGGCCGGCTGATGGGTGTAATCCTTTTCGAAAGAACCCGTCACACCATCTTCGTCGCTGATTTCGAGCCGGTAGCCGGTGGGGATCTCCATCAAGCACATTTCGACGTCAATCTTGCGCGTCGTCCTGCTCCGCTCCAACCGATCCATGAACGCCTTGTCGTGGTTTCGGCACAGCGCCAGGCTAGGTCGAATACCGTCCATTTTGGCGGGAGTGATCCAATCGCCATCGACCTGGTTGACGAAGGTTCCGGTCAACTCTTTATCAGGGGTGAAAAAACTCAGGCCATCACCGGTATGCAGGTCTACAGGCCTGTCAAGGCGGAAGGAGGTCCGAGTCACGGCTTCGACCTGCCCAATCTCCTCGCCGGCCATTTTGGGAGTATCCAACACCCCAATTTTGGACCGCCGGCCCGTTACAAAGGAATCGGTGTAACCCCGGTTGAAGGTTTTCTCCGGGTTCGGGTCGAAATCCAGATTGACGTGCCCGGACGAGCTTTTCGGTTCGCCGAGCTTATCCAACGCCTTACGGTAGTGGCTGACGACGTTCGTCACGTAATTCTTGTCTTTCAGCCGGCCCTCGATTTTGAAGGATGTGACTCCCGCCTCGACCAGCTCGCCCAGGTGCTCGCTCAGGTTCAGGTCGCGGATGGAAAGCAGGTGGCGATTCTGCAGAAGGATCCGGCCGCTCCCGTCCACCAGAGAGTAGGCCAGGCGACAAGGCTGGGCGCACTGCCCACGATTGCCGCTGCGCCTGCCAAGCGCGTAGCTCAGGTAACACTGCCCACTATAAGAGACACACAAGGCGCCATGGACGAAAGTTTCCAGCTCGAGGCTGGTCTGCTGGCGGATCTCACGAATCTGCTCGAGGCTGAGTTCGCGGGCCAGGATGGCCCGCCGGAAGCCGACTTTTTCCAGGAAGGCCACGCGGGCAGGAGTGTGGTTGTGCATTTGGGTGCTGGCGAAGAGGGGAATGGGCGGCAGGTCGCACTCCAGGAGGCCTACATCCTGAATGATGAGCGCGTCGGCTCCGCTCTCATAGACCTGCCGGATAAGTTTCAACGCTTCGGGGATTTCCGCATCATGCAGCAAGGTATTGACCACCACATAGACCCTTGCCCAGTATTTATGGGCATGACGGATCAGCCTATGGATGTCCGTAAGTGGATTCCCGGCAGCCTCGCGCGCGCCAAAGCGGGATGCGCCAATATACACCGCATCTGCGCCGCAGTTGATGGCAGCCAGGCCGGTTTCCAGGTCTTTCGCGGGGGAAAGCAATTCGAGTGCCACGGCCGGATTTTATCACGAGGAGAGAACCTTGGGTCACCAGACCAGACTGGGTCGGTCGCTCTCGTTCGACGAATAGGAGAAGCACCGGCGAGGGATTTTGCGATCATGATAGAAAAAAGCCGGCGCACGGCCGGCCCGATTTTTATCCTGAAACCACCTCTCACTCGACTTACATGTACCACAATTGTACTTCGTCTCATATAGCACTACTTCAGTCATTTTGCTTTAATGAAAAGGTAAGGGTTATTCTTTACTCAAGAACAGTGTTCCCAAATATTACGCATCCAATCCGGACAATGGGAGGAGGTGACAGGCTCGAAGCATACCCTCGATCGAACACTCCAAATGGCCTTGGCGAAAAGGCCAGGCCTGAGCAAACCTTATTCGTGCAATTTCCATGGGAGAATGTTGTATGAATAAATATCCGTCAAGCAAGATATTCGCAGGCTTGGCAGTCATCAGTATCAGCCTGCTGGTGATCGCCCTGGCGGTTGCGCCGACGCTGAACGCGAGCGCCAAACCCGCCAGCGCGCTGGGAGCCTGGACTCTGCAGTGGTCGGACGAATTCAACGGCTCGGGCGCGGTCAGCGGAAGCAACTGGATCTACGACACCGGCCACGGATACGGCTGCAGCAGCTGTGGCAACTGGGGAACCGGCGAGGTCGAGAGTATGAGCACCAGCACCGCCAACGTCAACCAAACCGGCGGTCACCTGGCCATTACTCCGTTGCGGGATGGTTCCGGGAATTGGACGTCGGGCCGCATTGAGACGCAGCGGACCGATTTCCAGCCTCCAGCCGGAGGCGCGATGGCCATCGAGGCATCCATCCAACAGCCCAATGTCAGCGGTGCTGCCGCCGCGGGGTATTGGCCAGCCTTCTGGGCATTAGGCTCACCCTTCCGCGGCGTCTATACGAACTGGCCGAGCATCGGTGAGATCGACATCCTGGAGGACATCAACGGCCTGAGCTCGGTCTTCGGGACGCTCCATTGCGGCACCAGCCCGGGCGGACCGTGCAATGAGACCACCGGGATCGGCAGCGGACAGCATGCCTGCCCGGGCTGCCAGACAGGCTACCACACCTACCGCTTCGAGTTCGACAAGAGCGTCTCGCCTCAACAGATGCGCTGGTATCTGGACGGCGTCCAATACTTCACTGTCAACTCAAACCAGGTGGATGCAACCACCTGGAGCAATGCCACCAACCACGGCTTCTTTATCATCTTCGATGTTGCCATGGGCGGCGGTTTCCCGGCCGCATTTGGCGGCGGCCCCACCAGCTCGACGGCCTCCGGTGTGCCGATGAACGTGGACTACGTTCGCGTCTACTATGCAAACCAGGCCACCTCTGCCACAGCCACTCGCACAGCGACCGCCGGCGGCCCAACCCCGACGAGAACCGCCACCCCAAGCGGATCGACTTGCACCAACAACACCGGGAGCGAGTATACCTATGGTGTGAGCAACGCCGGTACGACGGCAGCCTTGGTGTGCTTCAAACCCTCCGGTTTCACGGCCGGTTATGTGATCCTGCATTACATCCGGCCGGGCCTGTCACAGCAAAATCTGCAAATGATCTATAACTCGAGTACCGCCCGCTGGGAGTATACGGTCAACGGGATCAGCTCGGGTCAGACTCTGCAGTACCAATACACTTACCAAAAGAACGGGCTGCAGTACGATACCGCCTGGTTCTCGTGGGTAAAGCCGTAATAAAATGAATTCGAGCGGGTGAAGGGTTACGAAACCAGGGGCCGTCCGTAGACAGCCCCTGGTTGATTTCTAAAAGCCTCTCGACTGGTTGGGGGGGACAACCAATCATAGAGGCAAGATCATTATATTCGCCGAACATGAAAATAATATGAATAATTCGCGGGCCAGGGAAACCCACTAATCATTCAACCCCTTGCCATCGAGAATTTGCGGCATCCATTTCTCGATCCTCGACTCCCGGGTCTTGGATTGTTTGGGTGCGGAAAAATAAAGAATGTATGCTCTTTGCCGTCCCGGTGTCAATGCCTCAAAAGCTTCCTGCAAGCCAGGAACTTCCTCTAGCTTATTTATCAATTCCTCAGGGACGGTGAATTCTGTGGTCTTTTTATAATTGATGGTCAAACCAGTTTTTTCCACTTCGATGGCTTCAGAAATATAGGCTTTCAGGGTGGATTCCATCTGAGCGATTTCCCGAACATTGGTGAACCGAATCTGGCGCGCCGCCTGCACGTTCTCCGTTTGTTGGACGAGAACACCACTGGCGTCCCTAAGCAGGGCGCCTTTGACGAATAAAATCGCGCAGTATTCCTTGAACATGTGAATTAAAACAATATTGCTGTTCTGAAACGTGTAACAAGGAACGCCCCACTTCAACTCTTCGGTCAACTGGCAGGCGAGGACGATCGTTCTCAATTTCTTGATCTCTTCCTGCCACTTTTCGGCTTTATTGAAATAGAAATCCACCTTTGGATTCGTTTCACTCATTGTCATAATAGATTAACTCCCGACGTGACATCGTAAATGATGTGAGCGATTGGTCGATGAAGAATAGCATAATAAGTTTACAGGGAATGAAAATCGCACCCTGGCCGGACCGGAACCGTTCGCCCCGGCCGGCGATTCCGCCTGGGACAGGGCCCCA
>DATJPX010000161.1:0-72842 GCA_035506155.1 Anaerolineales bacterium | reverse complement strand
GCCAATTATACAATCGACAGCAGCTCGTCCCAGTTCCTGCCCCAGCGGGCTTCCGTGCTCAATGGGATGCTGATCGGATAAACGTCCTCCATCACCTTGCGGACGCATTTCGCCGTCGCAGCCAGTTCGCTCTCCGGGCATTCCACCACCAGTTCGTCGTGCACCTGCAGGAGCATCCTGCCATGCAGGCCGGCCTGCGCCAGGGCAGTCGGGATCCGGATCATGGCCATTTTCATTATATCAGCAGCCGTGCCCTGGATGGGCGCATTAATGGCTTCCCGTTCCTCGCGGTTGCGCATGGCCACGTTCAACTGTCCCTTGAGGGCCGGGAAATAACGCCGGCGGCCTAGCAGGGTCTCGACGTAGCCGGTCTCCCTGGCCTCCTTACGGATGCCGTCCAGGTAACGCTTGACGCCTGGGAATTGCTTGAAATAAGCATCGACGAAATCCTGCGACTCGGCCAGGGTCAACTCGGTGGTACGGGTCAGACCAAAGGCCGACATACCGTAGATCAACCCGAAGTTGATCGCCTTGGCATGCCGGCGCTGTTCCTTCGTCACCGCTTCGAGCGGGATCCCGTAGATCGCCGCCGCGGTGGTGGCATGGATGTCCTGGCCGGCCCGGAAGGCGTTCAGCATGGCCTCGTCCCCAGCCATGTGCGCCACGATGCGCAGCTCGATCTGCGAGTAGTCCACCGAGAGCAGCACGCTGCCCAGGCCGGCGACGAAGCCGCGCCGGACGCGCCGCCCAAGCTCGGTGCGGATCGGGATGTTTTGCAGGTTGGGCTCCGAGGATGCCAACCGCCCGGTCACCGCGCCGGTCTGGCTGAAGGAGGTGTGGACACGTCCGTCCTCCGGGTGAATTTCCGTCGGCAGGGCGTCCACGTAGGTGGATTTGAGCTTGGCCAGTTCGCGGTATTCCAGGACCAGGTCCACCACCGGATGCTGCCCGCTCATCTCTTCCAGGACGCCCGCGGCGGTGGAGTAATGGCCCGAAGCGGTCTTCTTGCCGCGGTCCGGCGGGGCCAGGTGGAGCGTTCCGAAAAGCACATCCGAGAGTTGTTGGGTGGAATTGAGATTGAAAACCTTCCCGGCCTTTTCATAAACCTGCTTCTCGAGCCCGTTCAGGCGTCCGTTCAGCTCGGTCGCAAAAGCCGAGAAGAAATCCCGATCGAGGGAGATCCCGGCCATTTCCATATCGGCCAGGACCGCCACCAACGGCACCTCGACCTTGACAAACAGGTCCCACAACTTGGGAAGGCGGCGAAGCTCGGCTTCCAGGATCGGTTTCAGGCGCAGAGTGACTTCGGCATCCGCAGCGGCATAGGGGGCGGCAGCGGCAATGGCCACCTGGTCCATCGAGATTTGGTTCTTGCCCGTGCCGATCAATTCTTCGATGTGGGTCATGCTCTCGCCCAGCCGCACCTCGGCCAGGACCTTCAGACCAAGGTTGCGTGTGCCCGGATCGAGCATCCATTCGGCGATCATGGTGTCGAAACCCAGCGGCTCCGCCCGCAAGCCCAGGCGGGCCAGCATGATGAAATCGTATTTCAGGTTATGGCCGATCTTGGGGATGCGGGCGTCGGTCATCGGCCCGCGCAGGGTCGCCAGGACCTGTTCGAGCGGCAGTTGCGCCCCTGCTGTGTGCCCAACCGGGATGTAGTAGGCCTCGCCGGGAGTCACTGCCAGGGAGATGCCCACCAGGCTGGCGGTCATCTCATCCGTGGAGGTGGTTTCGGTA
The DNA here is from genome assembly GCA_035506155.1 of Anaerolineales bacterium. GTDB lineage: Bacteria > Chloroflexota > Anaerolineae > Anaerolineales > Villigracilaceae > UBA877. Next base: position 71,102 of record DATJPX010000161.1, on the reverse strand, counting down.
TCGAACGATATGAGTGCAGCCTTGGACAACGTCGCCGAAAGTGCGTTCAGGGCTTTGGCGGAATCCACCACCACGACCTTCCGGTCGCTCGGGGCGGCGAATTTTGCGACGGCGGGGGCAACCGGCGCGGCAGGAGCCCGGGCGGGTTCCCCGAACAGGCTGAGCTGCTGCGTCCCGGCCGGTGCAGCGGACCCGGTCCCAGTAAGCTTATGAAGCCGGTCCACCAGCGTGCGGAATTCCAGCTCGCGGAAGAATGCCTCCACTGCGGCCGGATCGAAAACGCCGGTGCGGGCCTGTTCGAGATCGAGCGTGACCGGCAGGTCGGTCCGGATGGCCGCCAGTTTCTGGCTCATATAGGCGGATTCCTTCCCGGCCTCCAGCTTGGAACGCCAGCGCGGCTCGACCTCATCGAGGTGAGCATAGACCGCATCCAGGGTGCCGTATTTCGCCAGCAGATTTTCGGTGGTCTTTTCGCCCACGCCCGGAACGCCGGGGATATTGTCGGACTTATCGCCGACCAGGGCCTTGTAATCCACCACCTGCTCAGGGCGAACGTGCAGCTTGGCAAGCACGTCTTCTGGGGTGATGTAATTCTGGTCGTCGCCGGCCAGGTAGACGATAACGCGCTCATCCACAAGCTGCAACAGGTCGCGGTCGCCGGTGATGATCTTGACTCCCAATCCCTGCCTGGCGGCCCAGTGGGCCGCCGAACCGAGCACATCGTCGGCTTCGAAACCTTCCTTCTCCAGGCGGGGAATGTTGAAGGCATCCACCATCTTGCGGATGCGCTCGATCTGGGGACGCAAGTCGTCGGGCATTTTAGCCCGCGTGCCTTTATAGGCCGGGAAGATTTCGTCGCGGAAAGTCTTGCCGGTATCGAAAGCCACGGCCAGGTAATCGGGTTTTTCCTGCTCGAGGATGCGCAGCAACTCCCGGGCAAAGCCGTAAATGCCGGCAGTCGGCTCGCCGGAGGAGGTCTGCCAATGTTGGCTGGATCCACCGGCCGTCAACGCAAAATACATCCGGTAGGCCAAGGCATGGCCGTCAATTAAATAAAGAGTGGGGGGCATGGAGAACCGCGGGAAAAAGGACTAGCGGAGAGGCCGGGAGATTCCCTGCCGCTGGCGCGTCTGGGAGATGAAATCTTTGATCAGGTGAGCCGGGGGTGGTTGCGATCCGCCCATCATCAAATATCCGGGTGCCCAGAAATCGCCGGAGGGATTTTCCTTCTTGAAGCGGGTAAACTCGGCAAAGATTTTCTCCGAGGTGTGCTGACGCATGATGCGCATCAGGTAGCCTGGCGAGGTAACAGGCGGCACGTTGGCGATCCACAGAATGTATTCCGGTCGCACGGAGATGTATTCCAAGCGCCAGCCGAAAGCGATGCAGGTTTCGTGGACCCATTCCGAGAGCTTGTCCGACAGATCCCCGGTCAGGTGGTGATGGGCGAAGCGCGGCACCAGCAGGCAGGCATAATCCAGGTTATAGACGGACGGCGAGACCGGCTCGAGGACGATCTTGCGTCCGATTTCCCCGATCGATGTGGGTCGGGTGATGCTCGGATCGTCTTCGTAGGCTTCGTGTTTCTTGGGCTTGCTTTTGCGGGTGACGGCCGCCGACTCGAGGGTCTTTTCCAGGTCGGGCAGTGGTTCTTCCACTTCCGGTCGGGATTGCTCCAGGTCGACGGGCGGCCGCTCCACCTGCTCGATCTCGGTGAGGCGATTGAGCGGCATGGCCGGAGAGGATTCACGGCTGAAAAGCGGGGTTCGGACTGGCTGAAGGGGGACGGCCGGACTGGATTCTTTGATACTCTTCGGAGAAGACTTGGGAGCCGAATCCGTAACACTCCTGACCGGGTTCGGGGATGGAATATCCGAGAGGATTGTTCCGATCTGGATGCTGGGCCCATCGTCATCGGTCTGGTCGTCAGACGGAATGTCGGCAGACAATTGCATGGACGGCTGATTGGACGGCTGGTCCGAGAGGGAGTGAACGAGTTGATTCGCCTGGGTGCGGATGGTGCTGAATGGGGTCTCGGCGTCAAAGATCAAGGCCAGGACCATGTCCGTATCCAAGCGGGTGGCATACAGCATGTGGTCGGCCTCGGTGGATGCCAGGCGGACGAAGCGCACCAGGTCGTTTTCTTCCTTGCGATCCCAGTAACGGCTGACCGTTTCGGCAAGTTCCTTGGTGGCGGATTGAGGCAACTGGCCGGCATACGCCCAAAGCTGGTCGCTCTTCGTGATCAAGGCAGCCTGGGCGGATGATTCCAGAGTCAGACGGGTAAGGTGCTGGGCCGCCTTGGTGACATCTGAAAGCCAGGTTCCTCCGACTTCATCCTCCCCGGCAGGGGCAATATAGACGGGTTCGGCAGGTTTCGGAAGCGAAACCGGGATGGCTTCCTCGGTCGGGGCTGGGGGTTCGGGCAATTCCTCGACCAATTCCATCAAGTCAGGAAGGTAGAATGGCTTGGATAGATAACCGTCGGGTGAAAGCTGGTCCAGCCAGGGTCGCTGACCGGAATCCGAGACGACCACCAGGCTCAGGTTCGGGTTGGCCGCGCGCAACAAGGTGCCCGCAGTGAGCACCTTTTTCTCGATCAGGCCGCCGTCCAGAAAAGCCAGCGGGCATTTGGTTTGTTTGACGTAATCGACTGCAGTTTGGTTATCGCCAGTGACGCGGACGGTGAACCGCCCTGTTCCTTCCAGGCTCTGGCGGATGAGTTCCCCGAAGGGGGTGTCGGAAGTGACCACCACGATTGATATCATCATCCTGTAGTGTATCACGGGCTGCGCATAGTGGCAAGTCGTTTTCACGATTCTAACCGCTATATCTGGGGGGATCTGCGCCATGACCGCCAAATATTCATATTAATATCATTGCTGACACCCAAATATGGCGGTGCTTCTCCCGGCAGGACTAAATCCGGCGTTTGGCCTTATCCATTTCCTTAAATTTTTTTTCGACATGTTTTTCCCGCCCCGGATCGGGCTGCCCGACTCAGTGACAAAATCACCCAAACCAAAGACATTCGTCATTTGACGAAACTTCGCCGATAAAGTAATTTTAAGGACGTTTCTTTCATAAACTTTCACCAAGGAGTGATAACCTATGGCAATGAAGATTACCGATGAATGTATTGCTTGTGGCGCCTGCGTACCGGAATGCCCGACCAACTCGATCACCGAAGGGACCCCCTACGTAATCGATCCCGCCACTTGTGTCGAATGCGAAGGTCACTTCGATTCCCCCCAGTGCGTGGCTGTCTGCCCGGTTGCCGATACAGCCATCCTCAAGGCCTGAGCACGAAAAGATTGAATTGAGGACCCCCTCTTCCGGGGGGTCCTTTGATTATTTAACCGGGCAGGGATAATTTGACTTCCCGCCGCGATGCCGGTATAATCTTTCCCAGTTGAATATAGACCTTCGGGGCAGGGTGAAACTCCCGACCGGTGGTAAAGCCCACGAGCCAGGCTTTTCCTTCCTTACAGGAGGACGGGCAGGCATGATACGGTGAAACTCCGTAGCCGACGGCAATAGTCCGGATGGAAGAAGGTGCTGACAAGACCCAAAAGGGTCTGGTTTGGTTCGAATGCCCCGGAAACGAATTCGTTTTCGGGGTTGTTTTTCGGCGGACCGGTCCAGGCCAAGGGTCTGTCTATTTGCCCCGCGGGTGATTCCCTGCGAGGCTTTTTTGTCTTCGAAGACCATGGATACCCCAAATTTGCGTAAGCCCTCCCGGACAGCGCGCCGCGCCGTCCCCTGGACCGCACTGCTCTCCCTCCTGGTCGCCCTGCTGGCTTGGTGGATCGTGGCGCGGGTCGCCGGCCTGCCGGCCTTCATCCTGCCTTCCCCGCTGCAAGTGCTGGAACGTTTCTGGAAGGCGCTGGCGGACAGCAGTCTGCTGGTCAATACCGGGGTGACCCTGCTGGAGGTGCTGCTTGGCTTGCTGACCGGGACGGCCACGGCGGTGGTGCTCGGTTACGCCATCGCCAAATCCCGGCAGTTCGAGCGGCTGGCAGCCCCCTACCTGGTGGCTACCCAGGCCATCCCGATCGTCGCGATCGCCCCGCTGCTGGTCATCTGGTTCGGGCCGGGGATGTTCTCGAAGGTGTTGATCTGCGCCCTGATCGTTTTCTTCCCTGTTCTGGTCAACACGGTCGTCGGCCTGCGGGCCGTCCCCCGGCCCCTGCATGACCTGATGGGATCGCTGCACGCCAGCCGCCTGCAGAACCTGCGCTACCTGGAGCTCCCGGCCGCCCTGCCGGTGCTGCTGGGAGGGCTGCGCATCGGTGCGACCCTCTCGGTCATCGGTGCGGTGGTCGGCGAGTTGGTCGGGTCCAACAAGGGTCTGGGTTTCCTCATCAACGTGGCACGCGGCCAGTACGATACCGCCCTGGTCTTCGTAGCCGTCTTCACCCTGATCGCACTGGCGTTGACCCTCTACGGTATCGTCGCCCTTCTCGAAAATCGCCTGCTGATCTGGCAGGAAAACTCGCAACGTTAATTCGGAGCATCCTATGAAAAAAACAGCCCCTTTGATTCTGATCGTCCTTGTTCTTCTCACCGCCTGTGGCGGGAAATCTTCGACCGGCGCCTTGCAGCAGGTTCGTCTGCCACTTGGCTACATTCCCGATGTCCAGTTCGCCCCCTTATATGTGGCCGTGGAAAAAGGATATTTCCGCGCCGAAGGCATCCAGGTGAATTTCGACTATTCCATGGAGACCGACATCACCGCCCTGGTTGGAGCGAACCAGATCCAGTTCGGGGTGGTCTCGGGCGACCAGGTCCTGCTGGCGCGGGCGAAAGGCCTGCCGGTGGTCTACGTGACCGCCTGGTACCAGCAATATCCCGTCTCGGTGGTCGCAAAGTCCAGCCTGGGCATCCATACCCCGGCCGACTTGCGCGGCAAGACGATTGGCCTGCCGGGAACCTACGGCGCCATTTACATCGGGCTGCGTGCCCTCTTGAACGCCGGGGGGCTGCAAGAGTCGGACGTGAAACTCGACTCGATCGGTTATACCCAGGTGGAATCCCTGGCCACCGACCGTGACCAGGCCGTCTCGGTCTACACCGGCAACGAACCTCTCCAGCTGCGCGCCCAGGGCTACGACCTGACTGAGCTGCGCGTGGCCGATTACGTCAAACTTGCCTCCAACGGGCTGATCACCAACGAAAAGACGATCGCCGGAGATCCCGACCTGGTCCGCCGGATGGTCAAGGCCTTCCTGCACGGGCTGTCCGACACGATCTCCGATCCGGAAACTGCCTACCAGATTTCCCTGAAATACGTGGCCAACTTGGCTCAGGCGGATACGGCCGTACAAAAACAAAAGCTGGCCGCCTCGATCGAGATGTGGAAAGCCGACCGGCTGGGATATTCCGATCCAAAATCCTGGGACAGCATGCAGTCGGTCCTGCTGGACATGGGCCTGCTGACCCAGCCGCTCGACCTGACGAAAGCCTTCACCAACCAGTTCATCCCGTAAACTGCTTCCAGAGGATCCATGATCGACCCAATCCTGACGGTCCACGACCTGAGCGTCACCTTCACCGACGGCAACGGCGACCTGGACGCGCTGGACACGGCCTCCTTCACCGTCCAGCCGCAGGAATTCGTCTGCGTGCTGGGACCTTCCGGGTCGGGGAAGAGCACCCTGCTGCGCATCCTGGCCGGACTGCTCCGGCCCACTTCCGGGACGTTCACCTATTCGACCGGCGCCCCGCGCATCGGCATGGTTTTCCAGCAGGCCAATCTGATGCCTTGGCGGACGGCCATCGAAAACATCACTCTGCCGCTCGAGATGCAGGGCATCCGGCCGGACGAAGCCTGCGCCCGGGCCCAGGAATTGATCGACCTGGTCGGCCTGCAGGGCTTCGAAGCCTCCTGGCCGCGCGACCTTTCGGGAGGGATGGCCCAACGGGTCGCCATCGCCCGAGCCCTGGTCCACGACCCGGATATCCTCCTCTTGGACGAGCCCTTCGGCTCCCTGGACGCCCTGACGCGCGAACGGATGTGGAGCGAGCTCTCGCACATCTGGCAGGCCCGTCAGAAGACCGTCCTGATGGTGACGCATTCGATCAACGAGGCCCTCTTCCTGGCTGACCGCGTCCTGGTGCTGACGCAGCGCCCCGGCAGGATCAAGCTGGACCTGACGGTGGACCTGCCCCGGCCGCGGCCGGATGAGATCCGCTATACCTCCCATTTTGGCAAGCTGGCCCGCCAATTGAAAGAAGCGATTGGGTAAACGAACAGGACGCACTGCAAAAGTGCGTCCTTATTTTGGGGGCATCAAGAGGGAAAGATTTCGATCAGCGATATTTCACAAAATAATAGATCAGCTTGATGTACTCATTATTCAGCGTGATCAAGCCGGTCTCGTTCTTCCACCAGTTGGTCTGGTCGAATCCTTGATACGGCACAGCCACCATTTTCAGTTCGATCGGGGTCCCGGCCAGCTCCCGCTTAAAGATCCAACGGGCGCGGCGGGTGTGGAAAGCGGAAGTGACCAGCAGTACGGTGTGTACCGGATGGGATTGGATATATCGATGGAGGGCGCTGGCTTCATCGAAAGTACTGGTGACCCCGCCCGGAAATGCCAGGACCAGGATCTTGTCGGGCGGCACGCCCAACTTTTGCATGACCTCGACCGAGATATCCGTATCGTTCGGAACCAGGCCCAGATCGACCGCCGGTGTGTTCTCGGAGCGGGCAATGACGATCAAGGGGGCCAGCCCCTGCCGGTAAAGCTCGGCGGCCCGCTGTGGACGGGTATTGTAATCGCCGTTGAGCAGGAAGATGATATCGGCAGCCCTGGGGGTATCACTGACGACCAGGCCGTCTGCAATGCCGGTCAGGATCGGAGCCCGCAGGGCATACGCCAAAACAGCCATCGCCAGCAGTACGACGCCGGCGATGAGCAGGTTCCTGGCCAAGTGTCTTTTGGGAGGCGATTTCGGGTTTGCTTCTTTCGGCGCCACGGCTATTTCACGATCCAGAACCAGCCCAGTACTGTCAGGGGGATGAAGAACAACAGGACCGCCACCGTTCCGGCCAGTGCGCCGTGGCCTTCCCGTTCATCGACCAGCTTGGGGGCGGAATAGAGCCCCTCCAGCTTCCAGCGCGGCCCGCCGAACCAGGTGAACAGGCTCCCACCGATGATCCCGCCCAGGTGGCCGAAATTGTCGATCCCGGGGCTGCTGAAACCGATCAGCAGGTTCAGGGCGGCGATGGTCAGGACATTTACCAAAGCCCGGGTCGCCCGATTGCCAAGCAGGGCCCGGTTCTGAAAGATGAACATTCCCTCCGCTGCCAGCAGGCCGAAAATCGCCGTGGACGCCCCGAGAGAGGGGTTGGGAGTGATCAGGAAGGAGAGCACATTCCCGGCATAGGCAGACAGGAAGTACAAAAGGAAAAACCGCCAGTGGCCGAAGCGGGCCTCCAGGCCGCGCCCGTACAGGTACAAGGCGTACATATTGAAACCGATATGCAGGATCCCATAGGGCAGCGTCGAATCGTGCAGGAAGACCGGGGTGATCAGCCGCCAGAGCTGGCCGGCGCGGATGAAAATATTGACCTTTTCGCCCAGGATGGCCACCAGGTCGGAGGTGCCGTACGTATTGAGCAGGGGATTCGCAAGCGACGGAGGCAGCAGATACTGTCCGGCAAGCTGCAGAAGATAGACGAGGAACGTCACACCCATGATGGAGTACATGACATAGGGTTTGGCGTTCGGCACGGCCACCTGGACGGGGCGCGGCTGCTGTGGTTGCGGGTACTGCTCAGGGGACTGATTTTCATTCATAACGAACCATTAAACCTCATGAATGCAGGATTAGAGACTGACTTTGCGAGGATGGACGCGCTGGTGCTCCGCCCGGATGATGGCGATGACGGCATCCACGGTGTCGTCCAGGCGACCCTCGGCATTGACGATGACGTAATCGAACTCCGCGACGCGCTTCAACTCCTGGCGGGCGGTGGCGATCCGCAGGGACAGCTCCTCCGGCTTTTCGGTCTTGCGCGCCTTCAGCCTTTTGACCAGCGCCTGTTCGCTTTCGGTCGTCAGGAAGACCAGCACCGCCTCAGGCGCCAGCTTGCGGATGCTGGCTGCCCCCTGGACGTCCACGCGCATGACCACGTCCTGGCCAGAGGCCAACGCCTCCCGGACTTGCTGTTTGGGGATGCCTTTATAATCGTTGTAGACGATTGCGTACTCGATCAATTCGTCCTGCTCGATCATGCGGGCAAACTCGTCGTTCGAAAGGAAGAAATAGTCCCGGCCGTGGACTTCGCTCTCGCGCCGCGGGCGGGTGGTGGCGGTGACGACGAAATGCATCGGCAGGCCGCGCTCCTTGAGGAGCTGGACGACGCTGTCCTTGCCGACGCCGGACGGCCCGGAGATGACGACCAGCAAGGGCTGGGGGTTATGGACGTTAAAGTCGGAATCACACATGGCCTTATTGTAACCGATAGACCGGCGGCCGGTCGCCGGTGAAAAAGCGGTAAAATCGCTCCATGCCGTTATACGATTATCTTTGCCAGGCTTGCCAGTACCGATTCGACGTCCTCATGACGTACGCCGAGTATGGGTCCAAGCCGGTCGTCTGTCCGCACTGCGGGAGCGGGAACGTCCGCCGGCGCGTGCCCCGCGTCCGGGTCGCCAAGTCCGAGGGCAGCCGCGCGGACGCCCTAGCCGGGGATTTTTCCGACCCGGCCGCCCTGGCAGGGCTGGAGAACGATCCCCAGTCGATGGGCCGGGTGATGCGTAAAATGGGCCGCGAACTGGGCGAGGAGATGCCCCCGGAGTTCAACGAGGTCGTCGACCGGCTGGAGAAGGGCCAGAGCCCTGAGGAGATCGAAAAGGAATTGCCCGACCTGGGGGCTGAAACCGGGGGCGAAGACGCTGACTTTTGAAAAACGACAGGGCGGCCGGATGGCCGCCCTGTCCGTCTGAATCGACCGGCATTATTTTGCCGGCAGGATATCCAAAATCATGCTGGCTTGGGTCCGCTTGAGGGTGAATTGCAGGTTGCTGATCGTGGTCTGCTCCTGGCCGCCGACAGGAACCTTGCTGTACTTCTGGGTCAGCCAGGTGGTGAAAGCCACCTGCACATCCGGAGGCAAAATCGCCGCAAACAGGATGTTCGCCACCCCGATGCCCTGATCGATCGTGGCCTGATCCACCCGCGGCATCGTGACGGTGACCTCGCTCAAATTACACGGGTCGCCGATGAACTGGGCGGAGAAACCATTGGCGAGCGACGAAAAGGTTCCCGCGCTCCCCGACGCCAGCGTGGCAGTCGAGGCAGGCTGGCCGTTCACGGTGCCGTCTGTAAAGGTGAACTGCTGGGTCATCGTCAGGACCGCCTTGGCATTGGCCAGGCCAAAACCCAGGCCGCCGGACGTCGGCGTTGCGGGACAATTACCGGAAGATTGGGCGCCCGCCGCGGAGGTCTCCATGGCGCCCATGGCGGTCGGCATGCTGGTCAACATCCCGGGGAGCTGGGTGACCGCCTGCTGCATCTGCTGGATGCCGTTGGTCAATCCGCAGGCCAAGACAAACAACATGACAAGGGGAACGAACAATAAACGAGGGTGGCGCATATTTAAACTCTCCTATTTCGATGAAGTTTATCATGATAATTTGGCCCGGCAATACCACCGCGGTACTGGAAAACAAAATGCCTTTCCCAGGCCGGAAAGGCATTTTCCCGAACGAAATCCGAACGGTCAGGCTGAACCCTTACAGGGCGATCGGGCTCCCGGGAGTCAGTTTCTCCTTCTCCTGTCCGTGACGCCAGATCCAGGCTGGACCCCACTCCAGGGTCGTCTTCCGTCCTTCGACTTTCACGTATGCCCCGTCTTCCAGGAGCAGGATTGGGTTATCGTGGAAGACGAAATACTCCGCCAGCCATTCGTCCCGACCGGCCCGGCGGAAATCGTCCTCCGGATAGTGGACGTTGAAGTTGAACAGCGTCGCCTCCAGCCCCTTGAAATAAGATGTCGGGACGATGTTGAGGTCGTTGGTGGTCAGGATGTTCGGGCCGCACAGGACCGTCCCCGCGCTGAAAGCCACCACAGGCAGGCCGGCGGCTACTTTCCTGCGCAGGTATTCGATGATCTTGCAAAGGTGCAGCCGGTGGTTGAGCAGGAAGGTATTTCCCCCGGGGATGTAGACCAGGCTGGCATCCCGCAGGATGGCTTCCATTTCCGGCAGGGTCTGCAGCTCGGTGTTGATGGTCGCCAGCCGCGCCAGGCCGCGGAAAGAACGTTCGGTCAGCTCCTGAAAATGCTGGTCGAGGGAGGCTGCCGGTAGATACGCAACGACCGCTTCGTCCCTGCCTTCCAGGTAGGGACGGCAAGCGTCGAGGATGTAACGAATGTCGTCCTTGCCGGGGGTGGAGAAAAGGTGCAAATTCATTTTTTCAGGGCCCTTTCGATGTAGGAACGGTGCTCGGCAAAATGCTCCGAGGTGTTGCCCAGGATCCATCCCAACAGGGGACGTTTTTCGGGATCGTCCGGGTCGCGCGGCTGCATGACCTCTTCGAAAGGCATCGACTTGAGCCTGGCGACCACGCCGGCATAGACGCGTTCGAGTTCATCCATAACATCCCGACTGGACCGATCACGGTTGCGCTCGAAGAACAGCCGGTTGACGACGTCGAAATTCCACTCCTGCGTAACGGCCAGGGGCAGGCCGGTTACCTCGGGTGAAGGACGCCGGTCCATGTGGTAGCCCACCAGGATCTTCATCCATTCGGTCAGGTGGGCCAGGTTATCCTTGGGCGACCAGCCACCGGAGTCTGCTGTAGTCAACTGGGCCGGGGACAGCTTTTCCACCGCGACCCGCAGGGCAGACCATTCCCGGTCGATATCGTCCAACAGCTCGGCCGTGTTTTTAGGAAGTTTCGGTTCAACCATTGGTTGACCTCACGAAATCGGATTTTTCAGGCGGGTGGAGATTTCCATGCGGTGTTCCCAGGCATGCTCGAGCATGCGCCGCAACGCCCGGCGGGCTGTCCAGGTGACCTGTCCATGCGGGACGGACTGGCGGCGCTCCGCCTCGCTCAGGGCTTCGAGGCGGGTCCTGGTCAGGTGCCAAAGATCGGTCAGGGTCGGCGGCAGGATCTCCAGCGGGGCATCCCGGACTGCTTTGAGGGCCTCGGAAAGGCCGTCCACCTTGCCGACCAGGTAGCGCAGGTAGACGCCATGCGAATCGGCGGTGTGCTGGAGAATATGATGGATCGAGCGGCCGCCGCTCTCGGGTTCCTCCTGCAGTTTTTCGAACGACAGGTTCTGCACCAACTCCAGCAGGTCGGCTTGCAGCCAGTCCAGCCAGCGCAGATAGGTCGCCAGATCTTCCGCCGCCAAAGGTTCGAAATCGGGGGCGAAGCCGCAGGTCGGATCGCCGTTGGCCAGCCAGGTCCCTTCCGTGATATGGATCGCCACCCGGGTGGTGAACGGCGCCTGCGTGTCGACCGCCTCGCCGTGCTTTTTCAGGAAGCCCAGGAAGGCCCGGATGGCCTCCGGCGAGGCTTCCAGGGCAGCTTCGGTGGTGGGGCCCTGGGCGATGCAGCCCAGCAGATCCAGCATGTGGACCATGGTCTTCTTGTGTTTGGGGCCGGATTCGAGGTAAAGCAAGTATTCTGTCATGACAATTGCTCCGAAAGACAATAGCCGTTCAGATGGAGGCCTTTATTTATAGAACAAGTGTACGACAATCGGGCGGAAAATGCAAGAAAAAGCCCTTCCGGACCGGGAAGGGCGATCGAATCACCTGGGCTTAGGTCAAGCGGATTTTTTTATCCGTTCGGAAACCACTCTGCGGAGCTCCTGCTGGACGGTCTCCCAGTCTTTCCCGGCATCGATTTTCACCCAACGCATCGGCTCCTGCCGGACCAATTCCAGATATCCGTCCCGGACCCGACAATGGAACTCGAGCTGATAAGCATCCAGGCGGTTCCATTCGCCGCCGCTCTTCTGCCGGCGGCTGAGGCCGGTCTGGGCATCGACGTCCAGCAGGAGGGTCAAGTCGGGGACCAGGCCGCCGGTGGCATAACGCACCAGGCTGCGCACCTCGTCCAGGTTTTGCCGGTGCCCGTAGCCCTGGTAAGCCAGGGTCGAGTCGGCGTACCGGTCGCAGAGGACGATCCAACCCGCGGCCAGCTTCGGCCGGATGACTTGTTCGACGATCTGCGCCCGGGCCGCCTGGTAGAGCAGCGTCTCGGTGCGCGGGTTCATCTCGGTATTTTTCAGATCGTGGATGACCGTGCGGATCTGCTCGCTGATGGCCGTCCCGCCGGGTTCCCGGGCCGTGTGAACATGATACCCCTGCCCCTCCAGCCATTCGGCCAGGGGCTTGACGTGGGAGGTCTTGCCGGATCCATCCGGTCCTTCGAGGGTGATGAACATGCGCATGGGCGCGATATCTCGCGCCCTTACTCCCGGAAAATCCTGACGTGGCGGCGGGGTTCCTTGCCGTATGAATGCGAGACCAGCTCCGCGTCGCGGGCCAGTTCATGCTGGATTCGCCGGACTGTGGCCGGGCCGGGCGGCAAGTCCACCCAGCGCTCGCCGTTCAGCACGGCTGAGATGGCCGCCTGGGCCTGGTTCTTGGCCTGGTCGAGCTCTCCCTGCGCCGGGGCCAGCTCGGACAGGTTGAACAGGTCGCTCAGGAACTGCTCCATCTGGCTGACTGTATTTGCCCGCAGGACGAAGATCGGCATGCCGCGCTGCTCGGCCTGGACCACGGCCTGCTGGCGGTCACGATAATACGACCGCAGGGTCACGAGCACGTCGGCTTCGCCGGCCTCCTTGACGAACACGGCCGGAACGCCCAGGCGCTTGGCAGCCTGGACCAGCCGGTCGCGCGCCACGCCATAAGGATAGACGCGGGTCGTCTGGAGGGGCAGGCGGCGGGGCTCGGTTGGCGGATTGAACTCGGCCCGCTGCATGGGAGCAGTCGAGACCATCGGGGGAGGCTGCAGGCCGGAGGTCCGGCGTGGACCGGTGGTATTCCCGTTCTCGATGCGGAATTCCGAATCGGGCCGCGATTTCAGATTGGGGGCAGGTTTTTCGATCTGGATCCTGCCCTCGGCATCCCGGCTGCGGATCTCGGGCGGGAGCGGATAGCCGCGCAGGAGCGAGTCGACCGAAGCGGCAATGTCCATGTGGACGGCGAAACGGTCGCGCTGCTGGATCTCCACCAGGACATCAAAGGTGGGTGGGGCGCGCCGCTCGAGAACCGTCTTCTGGGTGCCGCGCCGGCGGGCCTCCTCATCCGACAAGGTGACGGCCTCGATCCCGCCGATCAGGTCGGATAGGGTCGGGTTGAGCAGCAGGTTGTCGATGGTCTGGCCATGGGCGGTGCCGATCAGCTGGACGCCGCGCTCGGCGATCGTGCGGGCGGCGGCCGCTTCCAGCTCGCGCCCGATCTCGTCGATGACGATCACCTCGGGGTTGTGGTTCTCGACCGCCTCGATCATCACTTCGTGCTGGAGCATCGGTTCGCGCACCTGCATGCGGCGGGCCTTGCCGACCGCCGGGTGGGGCACGTCACCGTCGCCGCCGATCTCGTTCGAGGTATCGACGATGATGACGCGCTTCGATTCCGCCAAAATGCGGGCGGCCTCGCGCAGGAGCGTGGTCTTGCCCACGCCCGGGCGGCCCAGGATGAGCAGGGACTTGCCCGACTCGACGATATCCTGGATGATGTCGACCGTCCCGTAGACGGCCCGCCCGACCCGGCAGGTCAAGCCGACGATGTGGCCGCGCCGGTTGCGCAGGCAGGAGATGCGGTGCAGGGTGCGCTCCAGGCCGGCGCGGTTGTCCGCGTCGAACTCGCCGATGTGCTCGACGACGTGGTCGAGCTCGGCCCGGGCGATTTCCTTGGTGCTCAAAACCACCTCGCCCTGGACGTAGCGCGCCGTCGGGACGCGCCCCAAGTCGAGGATGATCTCAAGGAGATTGTCGTAATCGTTGGCTTTATGAACGGCCTCGACGATGGCGCCAGGTAATACTCCCAGCAGGGCGTCAAGATCATCCGTAATTCTTAATTGGGTCATACCGGATTTATATCACTTTTTCGGCGGAATGTCTTCATTGGTGACGGCGCGCGCCACCGGTGCGGCCGGCTTGGCCAGGACCTTGTCGATGGCTGAAACCTTCTCCTCGACTTTTTGGACCTTGGCCAGACGTTTGACCATCACCGCCTGGCGCGGACCGGCTTCGGCCCCCAGGTCCTCCAGAACCGATTCCAGCCAGGTCTGGTAGGAACGGACGCATACGTAGATGGCCCGCCCGTTCCACCCGGGGATCGAATCCGCCAGGCTGGCCATCTGGTCGGAGACACAAGGAGAATCCGGCGGGACCAGCGGTTGGATCCAAATGCCTTTCGGTCCGCTGTTCACCGCCGCGTAGGCCTGCAAGTTTCCCTCGGAGCGGCACACCAATCCCGTGACCTGCTTGGGCAGCATTTCCACCGGATGGAGCAGGGCCGGGACGATCTGGCCATAAAGGGACTGGATGGCCGGCCAGTCGGTCTCTTCGGCCTTCCGCCAGGAATCGTGTGCATCCTGGATTTCCACTACTGGCAACCTCCAGACTCGCTGCCAGGCGTACATGGCAAAGCCCGCCTGCCGCAGGGAGCGGAAGACCGGGGAGTCCTCATCCACTTCGGCCAGCAGGTGGAAGGCGCCCCATTCGCCGGCCTGGACAGCCAGGTGAGAGACCAGCGAAAGGACCAGGCCGTTGGCATGTTCCTCCGGGGCGAGGAAAGTGATCCGGGCGGAAGTTTCCTCTTCGTTCAGGATGACCTGTCCCATCAGGGAGCTGCCATCCTCGCTGGCGACTGCCGTATAAAGATGGCGGCGCGGGTTGAGATAGGAGAACATCGCTGCGGCGCCCAGGGGATTGCCGCGCGTCAATATCCGCGCACTGTCCAGGGAAAGCACATCCCGGCGGTAACGCGGCAGGAGTGGCAGGTCAAGGATGTCGAGCGAACGAACGGTCATAAGGATGGGTGGTAAAGGCAGGCAGATCCCTATTGTGCCAGCGACAGAAAATACTGGTGAAATCGCGAATCCTGGGTCAGCTCCGGATGGAAGGAGGTCGCCAGCAGTTTTGCCTGCTGGGCAGCCACGATCCGTCCATCCGGCAAGGCGGAAAGGATCTTCGCATCCTCCCGCACGGCCTCGATGATCGGGGCCCGGATGAAGATGGCATGGAAAGGCGCACTGGTCCGGGTGGCCTGCTTGAGCGGATCGATATCCAGATCGGCTTCGAATGAGTCCACCTGGCGGCCGAAGGCGTTGCGCTCCACCGTGATGTCCATGATGCCCAGCAGGGGTTGGTCCCGGCGGGCATCCTTGGAGAGGAAGATGGCCCCGGCGCAGGTGCCCCAGATGGCATGGCTCTTTCCGAACTCACGCAAAGGCTCGAGCAGGCAGTAATCGACAGCCAGCTTCCCGATTGTCGTCGATTCGCCGCCGGGGATGATCAACCCGTCCAGCCCGTCGAGCTGGGCCGGCAGGCGGACTTCGACGGCCTCCGCGCCCAGGCGCTTGAGCATGACGATGTGTTCGGCGAAATCGCCCTGGATGGCGAGGACTCCAATTTTCATAGACATTGTACGGGCACGAAATATTGCGCCCTACCAGCCTCGCCCGGCGATCTTCTCGAGCTCCGGCATGGTGGAGACGTTGCGTCCCACCATCGGCTCGCCCAGGTTCTTGCTGACCTCGGCCAGGATGGAGGCATCCTGATAATGCGTGGTCGCCTTGACGATGGCCGCGGCGCGGCGGGCCGGGTCGCCGGACTTGAAGATGCCCGAGCCGACGAAGACACCGTCCACGCCAAGCTGCATCATGAGGGCCGCATCCGCGGGAGTGGCGATGCCGCCGGCCGCAAAGTTGACCACCGGCATGCGTCCCAATTCCTTGGTCTCCTTGACCAGTTCGTACGGCGCGCCGATCTCTTTGGAGTAGTGCATCAATTCCTCATCGGACATCGTCGTCAGACGGCGAATCTCACCCAGCACCGTGCGGGCGTGCCGGACGGCCTCGACCACATCGCCGGTCCCAGCCTCCCCTTTGGTGCGGATCATCGCCGCGCCCTCGCCGACCCGCCGCAGGGCCTCGCCCAGGTTGCGGCAGCCGCAAACAAACGGGACTTTGAAGTTGTGCTTGAGGATATGATTCTCTTCGTCCGCCGGGGTCAGCACCTCGGATTCGTCGATGTAGTCGATTCCAACGGCTTCCAGGATCTGCGCTTCGACGAAGTGCCCGATGCGGCATTTGGCCATGACCGGGATGGTGACCGAGTCCATGATCTTCAGGATCAGATCCGGGTCCGACATGCGCGCCACCCCGCCCTGTGCACGGATGTCCGCCGGGACGCGCTCCAGCGCCATGACGGCGCAGGCGCCTGCTTCCTCGGCGATCTTGGCATGTTCCGGGGTAACGACATCCATGATGACGCCACCTTTAAGCATCTGGGCCAGCCCCTTTTTGACGGCAAATGTGCCAGTTTGGTTTTCCATGGTTATCTCCTGTATAGAAATGCGGTTTTATTCTACCACGCCGCCAAGCCGCTGAAGCCGGATGGAGGGCGTGCGTCGATCGATGGAATTTCGGGGATGAGGACAACCGCGATCGGAAGCGCAGCCATCTCTTGGGGTTGATTCTAGGATTAAATTGGTGTATGTTAAGAGCCAATAATGGCCAATATATACCGGTCCAATTTAATGGTTTGGTGCAAAATCTCCGCGATTGGCTCTATGATCTACGGGCGGAAAATGTTATATTGATGATGCCATTTTCTGGAGGTCCCTGATGCGCATCCCATTGGAACACCAAAGCAGTATCCCCCTCTATGAACAGATCGAAACCTATCTACGACAGGGGATCCTCGCCGGCAGCCTGGCGCCGGAGACCCGCCTGCCAGCCAGCCGCCAGCTCGCTCACGACCTCGGAGTCAACCGGATCACTGTGGAAAATGCCTATGCCGGGCTCGAGGCGGATGGCTTGGTCTTCTCGCGGGTTGGCAGCGGTACCTACGTTTTACCGCCCACGCCTCTCCTTTCCCTGCCCAAAGGGGAGGGTGGAACCGCCTGGCCACTCTGGCAACAGACCGTCTTGACCCAGAGCGGGATTTCCGAAGCAATCGTCCTGGAAGAAAAGGCGAAAATTCCCCAGCAGGTTCCTGCGATCAGTTTTGCCGGCGGAATCGGCGATTCGCGTCTCTTCCCGGTCGAGGATTTTCGCAAAGTCCTGCAGACGGTCATGCGCCGGGACGGCATCGCCGCCCTGGATTACGGGGACCGCACGGGGTATGCCCCGTTGCGGGCGACCATCGCTCACATCCTGGCCAGCCAGGGTCTCCAGACATTGCCTGAGAACATCCTCATCACAGCCGGTTCACAACAGGCAATTTCCCTGGTGTCACAACTCCTCCTCCGGCCGGGGGATACCCTCCTGGTGGAAAACCCGACCTATTCAGGCGCGCTGGATTTGTTCCGGGCGCTCGGATTCAAGGCCGTCGGAATCCCGGTCGACGGACAAGGCATGCAAGTCGAGGTGCTGGAAAAGTTGCTCCAGCAGCACCACCCCAAATTGATTTACACCATCCCCAACTTCCACAATCCCACCGGCACCTGTTTGAACGGTTCCCGGCGCCGGCAGTTGATCGTTTTGGCAGATCGCTACAATGTTCCGATTCTGGAGGACGATTTCGTCGGCGACTTGCGCTACGAGGGGCGGACCCAACCGGCCTTGAAGGCGCTCGACTCGGGCGGACGGGTCATCTATGTCAGCACGTTCTCGAAGATGCTGATGCCGGGTTTGCGGGTGGGCTTCCTGGTTGCCGAAGGCCCGATCTACGACTGCCTGGTCAAGTTCAAGCGTGTCAACGACGTGGCGACCTCCACACTGATCCAACGCGCTCTGGAGGCTTATGTTACGGTTGGCAGGTACCAGGTCCATCTGCGCCGCACCTGTCAGATCTTCCGAAAACGCCGGGACGCCATGCTCGCGGCGATCGACCGTTGCCTGCCGGCCGGGGTCCGTCTCGATCCTCCGCAGGGCGGGTTATTCCTCTGGTTGCAGCTGCCCGATCACTTGTCTGCAAACGAGCTGTATCCGTTTGCCTGCGAGGAAGGCGTTGACTTTACGCCCGGCAGTAATTACTTCACCGACAGTGTGGAAGGGAAAGACTGGTTGCGACTTAATTTCGTCGTCCAGCCTCCGGAGCAAATCGAGGCCGGGGTCAAGCGCCTCGGGAAAGCCATCCGGCGACTGCAAGCTGCCCGCTGACTTTTACCTTACCAGAAACCGATCTCCCGACAGGCGTCCGGATGAAGTTCATCCGGACGCCTGTGCATTTGGCAACCTGGCCCGATAGACCTTGACAGAATCCCGGACGCGCATACAATTAGTACAATGATACAATGATACAATATTGCTGGCAGGGAGCGTTATGAATCTCGAAATCGACTTTCGATCTGGCATCCCGATCTACCTCCAGGTCGTCGAACGCATCAAGGAAAGGCTGGCAGCCGGCAGGCTCAAGCCAGGCGACCAACTCCCCACCGTCCGCTCGCTGGCCCTGGAACTGCGGGTGAACTTCAACACGATTGCCCGCGCCTACCGCATCCTGGACGAGGCCGGGGTCATCTCCACCCAGCAAGGTCGCGGCACGTATATCATGGAGGCGCCTCCTCCCGAGGTCAGCGAACAGATCCGCTTGCAAGCCCTGGCCGATCTGACCCAACGCTACATCGCCGACGCGGAGCGCTTGGGCGCTTCCCCGGAAGAGCTCGTCCAAATCTTGAAAGATCAGGTGCCCCGATAAAAGCGATCGGAGCCTGAACCAACCACCAGTTTGAAAAAGGAGAATGTCTGATGAACAAGAATAGAAAATTGATTTCGGGACTGGCCGTCGTCCTGGTCCTCATAGCGATGAGCGGCTGTACGGCTCCCAAGCCCGCCGGCCTGACCACCGAGCAGGTCGCCAGCATAACGGAGAATACCCTGAAAGCCATCGATGCTAACGACTACCAGGAGTTCACCCACGACTTCAGCGACAAGATGAATTCCACTTTCACGCAGGCTCAATTCGACGGGTTACGGTCTCTTCTCCAGAACGCCAGCGGCAATTACGTCTCTCTCGGTACGCCGAGCCTCACCAACGCCCAGGGATATGCGATCTACCGTTTCCCGGCCAAGTATGCCAACGAGATCGTCTTCGTGACGATTACATTTCTGGAAGGCGGACAAAAGGTCGAGGGGCTGTTCTTCGACTCTGTCAACTTACGCAAGGCCTCCAAGTAATCCAAGGGCTCCCTTTGGGAACTCCCCATATCCTAAAAAAGGAGAATACCATGTCACCCAATCCAAATCCAAAAGATTCAAGCCCGCGGCTCTCATGGCGTCAGAAGTCCGATTTGCACATTTCCGGAATGGCCGGCTTCCTCTTCGCGCTCTGCCTGTTGGCCGACGTCATCGGTACGATCATCCTAACGACCAACTATCCATCCAACCAGGTCTTCCCGCCCATCTGGAATATCGGCTGGTTACTGATCGGGACTTTCATTCTGTTCTCGCTCAAGGTAGCCTCGCAGTGGGAAAAGGCTGTGATCTTGCGGCTGGGCAAGTTCCGGAAACTGGCCGGACCAGGAGCTTTCTGGGTGGTGCCGATCCTCGATACGCTGGCCAATTGGATCGACCACCGCGTGATGGTCACGCCCTTCTCAGCCGAGAAAACGCTCACCAAGGATACCGTCCCGGTGGACGTGGACGCAGTCCTGTTCTGGGTCGTCTGGGACGCCGAAAAAGCCGCCCTGGAAGTGGCCGACTATAAGGCTGCCATCGCCTGGGCCGCCCAGACCGCCTTACGCGAGATCATCGGGCAAAGCGTTCTGGCTGACATCCTGGTGGGGCGTGACAAAATGGACGCCGAGCTGCAGAAGATCATCGACGAGCGCACCACTCCCTGGGGTGTCACCGTCCAATCCGTGGAGATCCGGGATGTTATCATTCCGCCCGACCTGGAAGATGCCATGTCCCGCCAGGCGCAGGCCGAACGTGAGCGCCAGGCGCGCGTGATCCTGGGTGAGTCGGAGCAACAGATTGCCGTCTCGTTCGCCGAGGCTTCCAAGTCCTATATCGATAATCCTACCGCCCTGCACCTGCGGGCCATGAACATGCTCTTCGAAGGTCTGAAGGAAAAAGGCGCCCTGGTGATCGTCCCAAGCAGCGCCGTGGATACGATGAACCTGGGCGGGCTCAACGGGACGATTTCGCTGGCCCAGCAGAACCTGCCCAAGAGTGACAAGAAATAGCTTCCGCCCAGGTTTGGACATTGGTCTCGAACGGACAAGTTCGGACCACGAAAGGAAAATAAAATGGACATTTCAAAGTTGACGCAGTTCATTCCCCTGCTGATCCCAATCGTGCTGATCGAGCTCGGATTGATGATCACCGCCCTGGTGGACCTGATCCGCCGGGAACAGACACGTGGCCCGAAATGGGCCTGGGTCCTTGTCATCGTTTTGGTCAACTTGATCGGCCCGATCATTTACTTCGTCGCCGGTCGAAAGGAAGACTAGGAGCAAGCCGTGAGCAGTGTTTCGATCGAAGATCTGAAGAAATATTATGGCCCCGTGCATGCCCTGGGCGGCCTGAACCTGGAAGTCGCCCCCGGAACGGTGTTTGGCTTCCTCGGTCCGAACGGCGCCGGGAAGACCACCACCCTGCGCATCCTGACCGGGTTGGCGCGCCCGACCTCCGGGCAAGCCAGGGTCGCCGGCGTGGATATCCTGAAGGACGGCCCCAAACTGGCTCGTTCCATCGGCCACCTGCCGGAGGAACCTGCCTTCTATACCTGGATGACCCCGCGTGAATTCCTTGACTACCTCGGGCGGCTGTACGGCCTTTCCTCCACCGAGCGCGCGGCCCGAGCCCGTGAGCTCCTCGCCCAGGTACACTTAGAAGAGGTTTCCAAGCGGCGCATCGGCGGATTCTCGCGCGGCATGCGCCAGCGGCTGGGCGTCGCAGCGGCCCTGATCCACCATCCGCAGGTGCTCTTCCTGGACGAGCCCGCCAGCGCACTCGACCCGGCCGGGCGCAAGGAAATGCTCGAGTTGATCGAGAGTTTGCGCGGACAGTGCACCGTGGTCATGTCCACCCACATCCTGGCAGATGTGGAGCGGGTCTGCGACGAGGTCGGGATTATTGCCAAGGGCAGGATGTTGGTCCAGTCGCGGCGCGAACAGCTCCTGGAGCGCTACGCCGTCCCGGCCTTCGAAGTGAGCGGGGACGACCGTCCCGCCCTGGCGCGCTGGGCGGATGAGCTGCGGAAAGTTTCCTGGGTGTCATCCGTGGCCGCCGAGAACGGAACTTTGCACATTACGGTCAAGGATTTGCAGGCCGCCAAGCGGGAACTCCTGCCTAAGGCCGTCCATGCCGGATTGGTGCTCAACCGGTACGAAGAGGTCAGGCCTTCGTTGGAAGACGTCTTCTTGAAGCTTGTCGGTACGGAGAATGCACTATGAATTTCATCACGGTATTTCGTAAGGAAATGCAGGAACAATGGCGTACCTATCGTTTCCTGATCGTCCTGGCGGTGCTGGCGGCGTTCGGGCTGGCTTCGCCTCTGCTGGCGAAATTCACTCCTGAAATGCTCAAGGCCATCCCGGGCGTCCCCGCCGGATTGCTGGATGCAATCCCCGCCCCGACCATCGCGGATGCGGTCACCCAGTACATCAAAAACATGAGCCAGTTCGGGATCCTACTAGCCCTGCTGATGGCGATGGGGATGGTCGTCCAGGAAAAGGAGCGCGGCACTGCGGCGTTCTTCCTGACCCGCCCGGTTTCACGTGAAACGTTCGTGCTGGCCAAATTCGCCGCCCTAACGGTCACCTTCCTCGCCAGCTTGGCAGTGGCAGCAATCGGGTGCTGGTATTACACTTACGTGCTTTTCGAACCGCTTGCCTGGGGACCGTTCCTGGCCTTGAACGGGTTGATGCTGGTCGTCTTCCTGGTTTATATGGCGTTGGCCTTGCTGAGCAGCACCGTTGCCCACAGCCAGGGAGTCGCCGTCGGGCTGGCATTTGTCGCCCTCCTTGCAGTCGGCGGGATCGGGGCCCTGCCGGTCATCGGCGAATATTTTCCCGGCCGACTTTTCAGTTGGGGTGCCAGCCTGATGCTGGGTGGAACCGGTACGGCCTGGCCGGCCCTCGGGATCAGCCTAGGCACGATCGTCGTTGCGCTCCTGAGCGCCTGCCTGCTCTTTTGCCGTCAGGAAATTTGAGCCGGCCATTTCGTTCCACGTGAAACCTTAGATAGGATATGGATATGAAAACCAATATTGACAGTCGTCGAATTCTAATCTTCCTGGGCTTCGCCTTCGGGATCGCCTGGGCAGCCGGCCTGGTTATCTATCTGACCGGCGGCATCGTCGGCAGCCCCCTGCTCGCCCCCAACCTGACCCTGGCACTCGTGTTGATGGCCACCGCCTACATGTGGGCTCCCGCCCTGGGAAACCTGTTGACCCGCCTGATTACGCGCGAAGGCTGGAAGGATATGGGCCTGCGGCCCAATTTCCGCAAGGGCTGGCCGTTTTGGCTGGCTGGGTGGTTTCTGCCTGCGCTCATGACCGTCGCCGGTGCCGCCGTGTTCTTTCTCATCTTCCCTCAATATTTCGACTCGTCGCTCTCGACCGTCCGGGAAGCCGCCGCCCGTTCCCCCTCCCTGGCCCGGATGGCTCCCTGGATGATTATTTTCCTCCAATTGCTGGCAGCCGCAATAATTTCCCCGATCGCCAACAGCCTTGCCACCTTCGGCGAAGAGTTCGGCTGGCGGGCATATCTCCTGCCCAAGTTGATGCCTCTCGGCGGCCGCAAAGCCATGCTGCTCATCGGAGCCATCTGGGGCATCTGGCACTGGCCGGTCATCCTTATGGGCTACGAATATGGGTTCAGCTATCCCGGCTACCCATGGGCTGGTCCGCTCCTGTTCCTTTGGGTGACCTTCGGCCTGGGGATTTTCCTGGGCTGGCTGACCCTGCGCGCCAAGAGCGTCTGGCCGGCCGTTATTGGGCACGCCGCCATTAACGGGATCGCCGGGGCCGCCATCATGGTAATGATCGGGAATCCCAATCGGTTGGTGGGACCATTGCCCGTCGGGATCCTCGGCTCGGTCGGATTCGCCCTGGTGGCGATTGCCCTGTTCGTCTGGCCAAAGGCCCTGGAGGCTTAATCCGTCCCCGGGGTTGGGACCAGTTGAAACACAATCCTTCCGGAAACATGATCCGGAAGGATTTTTATTTCCCAAGAATCAAACAAGGGGGAAATTCGACGTTGCAAGCTTCTCATAAATAGAACATAAGTTCTATTCTTTTTGGGTTGAATATCCTCCTTATCTAGTCATTCCAATCAATAACCCGGCGGCTCGTTCATCGGCCGCCGGGTCTGTTTTTATTCCTCTTTCAGGAAGGCCACCGCCTTGCCCAGTTCATCGTTCATCACCAGGGACAGGCTGCAGCCAGGGGAGAAATCCTCCACCTTGACCAGGCGAAGGGCATTGGCGAGCGCATCGTCGACGCGGATGAAATCCGTCAGGTGGTTGGGAGTCTGGTAGAAGAAACCCCGGTTGAAAACCGCATCGTGATCGTCCAGGTTGACATTGAGCGGATAGATATTGGATTCGACCAGGTCCTGGAAGAAGTGGGTGCCAAAGGACGGCTCGAGGTCGGGGCCAACGCCCTTGCCGGTCAATTCGATCAGGGCGCGGGTGCAGTAGATATCCCCATAATCGATGCCCACCCCCAGGTCGGGCGTGGAGGTGCCCCAGCGGCCCGGGCCAACGCAGATGAAAGCTTCGTCCTTCAGGGCGGCGTTGAGGCTGCCAATGGCGCGCTCCAGGCGATTGCGCTCGGCCGTGGAAGTCAGGCCGAAGTAACCCTCGGGCGGGACGAACACCACCCAGCGGATGCCGACGACCTTCCCGCGCGGGACCATGCGGCGGGTGGAAAAGACGATATCGGCCAGATCGAGGCGGGTTGGCAGGTCGACTTCGTGGGCGTCCCGCAGATGACTCTGCGGGCGGCATTGCAGCAGGGTGATGCGGATATCGGGATGGGTCGAGCCGGGGTCGATTACTTCGGCGGTGAATTCGGTATCGACGGGAGAATCGTAATGTTTTTCCAGCGTGGAAAGCATTGACTTCATGCGCTTGGCAAAAGGCGTCTTGCGCAGCAGCCCATCGAAGGTGACGACCAAGCGTTTGCCGGTTATCATGCTGCTGCTCAGGGAGGTCAAGTAGCCGTCCGATTCGACCTGGGCCAGGTAACGCAGGAGCGGGAAATCCGCCGTCAGCACATCGTTGACAGGCAGGGTCCGCAGGGCATTCTTCTCGAGATCGATCAGGTCGACGCATTGCTGGGAATGCTGGCGGATGGCCTCGGCGGAATCGGATGGCTGCAACAGCGGATGGCTGAGCGCCACCAGCCGCGGGTGTTCGTCGCCAAATGCCTCCACGGCGCGGGTGCCGAGGCCCCATACCAGGCGCAGGAAGCCATCCTCCTTGCGGATCTGCGGAGACCAACGGTACAGATTGCGGCTGAAAGCCACGCCGGCGGCATGCGGCATGAAATACTGGCCGAATTGATCCCCTTCCACGAACTGAAGCAGCACGGCAATCCGCTCATCGTATTCCACAAGGCCTTTTGCATGCCGGTAAAGCAGCGCGTTCGGGTTGACGCAGGAAGCGTAGACGCGGGCGATTGCCTCGGTCAGGGAAGTCAGGTTCTCCTCGGGCGTGCCCTGGTTGGGACAAAAGTAACTGCTGTATTTCCCGGCAAAGGACGTCCCGAAGTTGTCCTCGAGCAGGCTGGAGGAACGGACGATCAATGGCCGTTTCCCGGCTTCTTCCAGGATGTCGCGCAGGCGGGCCAGGATGTCGTCGGGGAATTTCCCGGCTACGAAATCACGGACGATCTTCGGGTAATCGGAGCGCATCTGGGCTTCGGGCTTGTATTTCTGATCCGACCAGTGGACAAGGCCGTTGCTCGAAATGAAGACGTAATACAGGTCGGAAGCCAGGAAATAGGAAACCGGGATGCGGATCGAATCGCGCACGTCGGGTGGAGTGGCTTCCTTCAGGATGCGATAAGCCAGCATCATCCCGGCGGATTTCCCGCCGATCTTCCCGTAACCGATCTTGCGCTGGTGGATCTCCTTCAGGTCATTGACCGTGAACCATTTGCGGGCGATGTTCATGTAAGCCAGCTGGTCGCTGATCATGGTCCGGATCAGCACCGCCTTGATCTCCTCCAGGCGCGCTTCGAACTGCTTGCGCTTGGCCGGCGGCATGCGCTCGATATCCTCGGCCTGCTGGAAGACCATGTCCTGGGGAGCCAGCTCCGGGTTGAAGGAGATCACATCGGGGGTTTCGCCGTGTTCGCTGACCGCCAACCGGACGATCTTCTCGAAATCCTCGTAAGGCAGATTGTAAGCAAAATAGAAATCCGTCATGTAATCACGCACGCGGCGCAGGCGCTCTTCCCACGTCTCGGCTGCCTCTTCCCCATAGGGATCGTGCAGGCCTTCCCTGAGCTGGGACTGGATGGCCTTCTGGCGCGCTTCGGTCTCGAAGGCTTCGCGCGAGAGGATGCCGCGCTCGAAGAGCTGCTTGCGCATGATGTGGCGGATGCGCGCACTCAGGATCGGGTACTCGCTGAGGGTGAGATAAATGCTGAGGACGCGGTCGGTGTGGACGGGAAGGGTCATCGGAAAACCTGCTCAAGGACTCTTATTCACGGAAAGCGCCCGAAGAGTGCTCACTCCGGGCGTCCCAGGACAGATCGAACTGCGGCTGTTTTTCCGGGGAAAACTCAGCCCAAGTGCATCGGCATGATGACATGCAGGAAATTTTCATCGCCCACCGGACGGATGACGCCGGGTGCATTGGAAGCGGAGGTTTCCAGGGCCACGTTCGGGGATTTGACCACTTCCAGGACTTCGCGCAGGTACTTGACGTTGAAGGCGATCAACAAACCCACACCGTCGATGGTGGCAGCCACGACGGTCTCATTCGAACCGGTCTCCTCCGACTGGGCAGAGATTTCCACCGCGCCCGGCTCCAGGTCGCCGGCCGACTTGATGTCGAGACGGGCCACGTTCGAACCCTCGCGGGCGAAGATCTCGGCCTGCTTGCAGGCTTTGAGAAGCGCCGGGGTCGAGAGAATGGTGCGGGATTTATAAGAGCGCGGAATGATTTGCTGGTAATCCGGGAAGGTCCCGTCGATCAGCTGCGAGACCAGTTCCACTTCCTTCATGCGGAAGACGACCTGGCCGCGGCCTTTCGGCATGACCATCGAGATGGTCTCATTGCCGTCCGAGGCGACGCGGGCCAGCTCGCCCAGGGCCCGGGCCGGGATGATGGCCGTCACCGGTTGGGCCGCCGCCTGGGAGAGCGTCCCCTTGCGGACGGACAGGCGGAAGCCATCCGCGGCGGCCATGGTGAGGCTGTCCTTGTCGACCATGACCAGCACGCCCATCAAGACCGGGCGGGCCTCATCGGCGGAGGCGGCAAAGATCACCTGGGAGATCATCTCCTTGAAATCGGAGATGTTCAACAGGATGGCGCCGTCCATTTCCGGGACGGGCAGGGGCGGAAATTCCTGAGCGTCGATGCATTTGATGTCAGTGTTGGAGGCCCCGCAGCGGACGTTGAGGGTCTGAGTGGAGGCGTTCAGGTTCAGGTTGACCTGCTCCTGGGGAAGCGTCCCGACCAGGTCGACGAAGGTGCGAGCCGGGACGGTGGTCGAACCTTCCTCCTCGATCTTGGCACCGATCCAGCAGGTAATACCCAGTTCCAGGTTGGTGGCCGACAGGCGCAGACGGCCCTCGTCGGTGGCGACCAGCACGTTCGAAAGTACCGGCAGGGTGCTGCGCGGTGAAACGGCGCGTGAGACGATGCTCAAACCGCGGGCCAGGCTTTCTTGTAAGACGGTTACTTTCATGGCTCAGTCCTCTCCTCTGCAAAGTATATACTGAGAAGCCAAAAGTGAACAGGCACTTAGCCTTGCAGTAAAGACATTGCCAGGGCGATCAGCCCGAACAGGAGCTCCAGGCCGAACAGGCCGGCAATGATATAGACGACGATCATCCAGGCGGATGGGCCATTCTGCTGGCGGATTTCCTGTCCCTCGGCCAGCTGGCGGACGGTTTGGGCCGCCTGGCTTGCCGCGGCCGGGAGCGGGCGGAACCCGCCCGCCCAGAAGATGCCGGGGGCAAGGCGCGGGACGACCAGCCGGCTGCCGGTATATTTTCCGAGCCACTTGCGCAGCGCTTCGGGCGGATCCATGGCCAGGTCGGCCGGCAGGATGACAGCCCGGGGCGCCAGGCCGGCAGGGAGGGGCTGGCTGGCGGCGAGCACCTGGGCGGGCAGGCGCGGGGTCTGCTTATGCAGGGCGGCCAGGAGGATCGGCCCGAAGGAATCCTCGCCCGAATCGAAGACTGTCACCGGGAAAGCGGCGTGCTTTTCAGAGAGGGCCAGCGAGGCCATGCGGCCGTCCCCTCGCAGCACCAGGCCGTGATAAACGCCCAAGCCGATGAACAGGAAGAGAAGCTCGAGGGTATTCAGGGCCTGCTGGAGGAGGTTGTCTACCGGGCTGCCGAAAACCGAACGCAGGAGCATGTTCACCAGGGCCACTGCGGTAACCATCCCGCCAACCACGCTGACGAAGAGCGCCAGGTAGAGATACACTTTGCGGAGGACCGATCGGCGGGCGTGGTCCCCGGAATCGCCGGCTGAGAGGGCGTCGGCCTGCATGGGGCGCCAGGCCAGCCACCAGAGCGGAAGCCCGACCAGCAAGGTCGCCAGGGAGGCCGCCAGGCGCGGACGCAGCGCGTCGGCCCAGACGATCTTCCCGATGGCGGCGTCGACGGCGAACGAGAGTAGCAGGGACAGGCCGACGAAGGTTGCTCCCAGCCCGATCGCAGACAGGATGTATGCATACAGCCGGCGCATTCCGGCCCGGCGAGGCGCATCCGGCGACTCGGTAATGGCGCGGCCCAACCAGCTGCCGTAGTACGCCCAGATGCCCGCAAGCGGGATCCCGATCGAAAGCGGTATGGAAATATTCTGAATGAAATTCCCCAAGGTCATGGCCTGGCCGAAGATCACCCGCAGGATCAGGTCCACGATCACGCCGCCGGCGGAGAGCACGGTCGTGACCCCTGCCAGCGAAAGCAGGTACAGGATCCCCAACCGCAGGAGCGACTGGCGTTCAGCCGGCTCGGACAGGCCGTCGCGGATCGTCTTCCAGCAAAAGTACCAGAGCGGGGCGCCGACCAGTGCAAGCACCACCCCGTGAGCGCCGCTGGCACGGTAAAGAGGGGCAACCGTGGACGGAGAAAAATAAAGGATGAAACGGATCAGTTGTTGAACGGCGCCCACCAGCAGGATCAGGCTGTAGAGGAGCCAGACGTGCCGGTAAAGGCGCCGCACATCCGCGAAAGTTTCCTTCGGTGAAATGACCTGCCAATCGGATCGCAGGACGGTCAGGAAATAACCCGCCACGATTGCGTTCATCACCATGGCGATCAGGTTGTCGGTCCAGGACTGGCCCGGGCCGAACAGGGCCTGGGCGGGCGAAAGCCGGACGGCTTGCAAGGCCAGCCGATCGAACAGGGCCAGGAAGTTTTGCAGGATAGGGATCAACGTCCCCAGCAGCACGGCATACAGGAAGACCGCCCGTACTCCCGAGGCATGTTCGTCCATATCGCGGACGGAATCGCGCTGGACCACCCACCAAAAGATCCCGAAGAAGGGGATCCCGATAATGATGGCCGCGAGGCCCTGGGTAAGGATGGCTGCGCCGCCGCAAACGGCGGTCCCCTTGCAAACGATCGAACGGGCCAACCCGATCATGCCCCACAAGACAACTTCCAGGCTGATGAAAGCGACGAGATAAAAGAAGAGACGACGGACGGTGCGCATAAGGCCTCGGCTTTCCGGCTACTTTCCGGGTGTAGGCTGATACCAATCCCCCCCGCTCCAGTAAGGATAGGGGAGATAAGTAATCTTCCAGGCGCCGTTCTGTTTCACCAGCGTAGCCCGGTCGGTATTGGAATACCCGTTGTTGAAAACCCCGTTGCCGGCATACTGGATGGTCACATTGACCCAGGCCTGGTCGTTGTCGATGGTTTGAACGTCGCCCACCTGCAGGGCGGCCGTACTGGTATCCAGCTGGCGGGTCATGAAGGCCTGCTGGAACCTGTCCAGGGTCGGTTTGTTGGCCTGGTCGGCCAGGTAGCCATAGGCGCGTTCGTAGTCATGCAACTGCAGCGCCACCGCATAGTTGTAGAGCACGCCCTGGGGACTATCCTCCGGGCCGTATGCAGGGGTTTGATTCCGGATGAAGAAGAGCGTCACCGCCGCAGCCACCAGCAGGCCGATGAAGATCAGAATTCCGATCAGGAAGCGGTCTTGTTTCATGGGCTTACCTCCTCGTTTTCAGGAACAGGCCTCGGCGGGAAGGGCTTCCCGGCCGGCTCAGGATGGTCAAAAAAGGGCCCAGTACGGGAACAAAGAGCGCGAACAGCCCCCAGGCGGCAAACTGGCCGAGGGTCAGCGGGCGGCGGCGCAGGTAAAGCATCGCCAGGACGTACATGGCAACCAAGCAGCCGGCCAGCAGCAGACGCAGAGTCTCGGCATTCATTCTGGACTTATTGTATCGTTTTTCAAGGACAGAAGCAAGCAACCCGGAAAACGGCCCGCGTTCTGCAGGATTTCCTTCCTCGGGGCCTCGGGCGAGTCGATCCACTCCCCCAGTCCCCCTCCCGAGCTTGCACATTACCCAAGGACCTCCTTGATCAAAATAGGGACCTGTTGATTTTAGTCAAGGAGCCTGCGATTCAAAACGAGTAGCTCCTCGAATAAAACGAGGAACTTGTGATTCAAATCAAGGAGCTCCTTGACTAAAATAAGTGCCTGTTTGTTTTAGTCAAGGAGCTTTTAATTCTTCCCAAGGACGTCCTTGGGCAAGTCAAGGGCCGCTGAGGGAATCCGGGGATTACAGCTTGATCCGGTACTCCCGATAGCGGCGGTAGACGTAAGCCCCCAGGCGTTCGGCCAGCTTGTTGGTCTGCGGGTTGAGCTCGTTGGTCAGCGAGGCGTCGATCCAGGTGTAGCCCTTGCGGATCACGGCCTTCCCCATCTCCAGGAACATGGCTGCGTCCAGGCCAAAGCCCCAGTATTGCGGGTCGATCGCCAGGATCTTGAAACTGACCCCCTTGATTTTCTTCTGCGCCAGGGCAAATCGGACGTAATCCCAGGGGTATTGCAGGCCGTTGGCATACTTCAAGGCTTCGGTCAAGACCGGCAGCCCGAGCGCAAAACCGGCAGTCTTTCCGTCCACCTCGGCGATGAAGACCAGCCCGGGGTCCATCACGTCTTTGAGACCCATCGCCTGGGCGCGGAACTCGGCCAGCTCGATGGGGGCAAACTCCGGCAGGACCGCCAGCGACTTGTTGTAGACGGCATGGAGTTTGTCCACCTCCACCGCCCAGTCCTTCATCTGCGGGCTACGGACGACCGCGGCGCCGTGCCGCTGGCGGGCGCGGGCGGCGATGCGGTGCAGGATCTGGGGAGCATTCCCGACGTCGAAACCGTAGCGCTCGAGGTCGATCCGGTACGCCAGGCCCTCGAAGAGTTTCTCGAACCCATAGCGCTCGGCGAATTCGGGATAGTAAGCCGGATTGTGTCCCATCATAATGGATGGCAGGGTCCGGTGACCCTCGACCAGGAAGCCCGGGTCGGCGTCGGCCGAGAAACTGTAGGGTCCCTGGAGCTCGTCCAGGCCTTTGCCCCGGCTCCACTCACAGGCGAAATCCCACATCGCCCGGGCAGCGTCGTACCGGTCCGGAAGGACTTCGAAAAAGCCGAAGGTGCCGGTCTTCCAACCCATGTCGCGATTGCGGGAGCGGTTGACGGCAGTGCCGATCGTCCCGATCACATCCTTGCCTTCCCTGGCCAGCCAGAAATCGCCTTCGCCGTAACTGAAGAAGGCCGCTTTTTTATCCAAATATTCCTTGCGCTGCGGCCAAAGCGGCGGAACCCAGTTGGGATCGTCCCGGTAAACGCGAAAAGCAAACCGGTAAAACGCCCGTTTATCCGCCTCAGAACGAACGGGAAGAAGGTCCATGGATTCTCCTCAAAAGAGCGGGATGGTCTAGCGAGGTTATTGTACCTGAAACCAAACCGGTCCCCGCGAGGGAAAGAACTCCCGGCGGGGACCGTTCAAAGGCGATGGACGCTTTACTTTTTGAACGCCTGGCCGCTGAAAACCTGGGCAATCTCGGGATCGAAATGGCTGCCGGCCTGCTCCTGGATATACCGGCGGGCCTTTTCCTCCGTCCAGGCTTTCCGGTAGGGCCGGTCGGAGGTAAGCGCATCCCAGACATCGATGATGGCGAAGATGCGGGCCGCCAGCGGGATCTGGACTCCCTTCAGGCCACGCGGGTAGCCCGTGCCGTCCCATCTCTCGTGGTGGCAATAAGGGATGTCCAGCGCCGGCCGCAGATAGGCGATCGGCGAGAGCATGTGGTAGGCGTACTCGGGATGCTTGTGCATGACCACCCACTCGTCTTCGGTCAGGGGGCCCGGCTTGAGCACGATGCTGTCGGGCACACCCATTTTCCCAATATCGTGCAGGAGGGCGCCCCGATAGATCTGCACCAGGTCGGCGTCCGGCACCTGCATGACCCGGGCAAGCTGGATCGTCTGATCGGCCACCCGGCGGGTGTGGCCTTCGGTCTCCTTGTCGCGCAACTCCAGGGCAGTGGCCCAGCCCTCCAGGGTGGTGTCGTATGCCTGGATCAGGTCGGCGTTCGAATTCTGCAGGTGATCGAACAGTCCGATGTTATCGATGGCAATGGCCGCCTGGCTGGCCAACATCTCCAGCAAGGCATAGTCTTCCCGGTCCAGGCCGATCGGCTCGTGGTGGTAGATCTCCAGGACTCCTTCGAGTTGCCCCTTGGCAATCAAAGGGACTCCCACGTAGGAAACGAACTCTTCGCCGGAGAGCTCAGGAACCTTCTGCCATTCGCTCGTCTGGGTGTCGAGGTTTTGGATCGTGAGCGTCCGCCGCTCCCGGGCCACCTGCCAGGCATATCCGTCCCCGAAGCCCAGGGTCAGGTGCCGGGCGGACTGGGTGCGAAAACCGCGCCGGCAGGCATAAGTGAACGTTTGCAGACTCCGGTCGAAGATCAGTACGTCGGTTGCATGCACGTTCAGGTGTTTGGTCAGCTGGTCCAGCAGGATGTTCAGGGTGGTGTTCAAATCGAAGCTGCTGGCAATGGCCATATCGACCGTGTGGAGAGAGGCGATCCGCTGCAGCTGCTGTTCTGTCTGGGAGTAAAGACGGCTATGTTCGAGGGCCAGGGCGGCCCGCTCGGAGAAAATGGTCATCAGGCGTTCGTCGTCCGGGCTGAAGGCTCCCGCCTCTGAGCTCTGGACGTCGATGGCGCCGAAGATATTATCGCCCACCATGAGCGGGATGGTCAGCTCGGAGCGGGCCTCTTCCCAATTTTGAAGGTAATCCGGCACCTGCCGAACGTCGGGAATATTGAACACCTTCCCGGTGCGGATGGCCTGGGCAACCATCCCGGATCCATCCAGGTTCAGTTTTTTGTCCTTGACCTGGTCGGAATAAGGTCCGGAGATCGCCAAACGCCTGAGCTCATTCGAGCCCTTCTGGACGACCACCAGGCTGCAGTTCGACTGCCCGAACTCGTGCTGGACGATCGTGACGATGGTCTTGGCCAGCTCCTGGAGGTTCAACGAGCTCCCGGCGGCCAGAGAGCCGGAGGCGCGATACAGGCGGGCGAGTTCCTCGTTACGCTGGCGCAGTTCTTCAGTCTGGCGAGCCAGTTTTTCCTCGGCCAGCTTGCGCTCGGTGATGTCGCGAATGATGACCATCGAGGAAACGGAACCTTGGAAATGGATTGGAGCCGCAGTGACATCCACATCGATCACCGAGCCATCCAGGCGAACGAACTTTTCCTCGGCGTTTGGCACCACCTTGCCCTCGACGATCTGCTGGCGTAATCGCTCGATGACCATCTCGCGGTAATCGGGATGGACGAAATCCATGATCGCCTTCCCGGTCAATTCTTCCTGGCTGGAGGCGCCGACCAGTTTCTGGGTGGCAGGATTGGCAAAGACGATTTTTCCTTCCCGATAGACGGCAATCGCATCCGGTGAGATTTCGAAGAGCAGGCGATAGCGTTCCTCGCTCTGGCGCAGCGCTGTCTCGGCCTGTTTGCGGTCCGTGATATCAGTCAGGATCCCCAGGGTGCCGCTGACCGCCCCGGCATTGTTGTAGATGGGCACGGCATGATCGGCCAGCCAGACCTGGCTGCCATCCTTCCGTTCGAACAAATAATCCTCCCGCCATTCCTTCATCTTGCCCTGTTGGGCAAGTTGGACGCGTTCGGCATGGGAAAGGTCCAGGTGCTCTCCATAGGATTCGATCTGGCGGAGCCGGCTGGTAAACAGCTCGCCGGTCATTTCATCGGCAGCATAGCCAGTCAGGACTGCAAAGCCTTCACCCAGGAAGGTGTATGTATCGTTGTCGTATTCCCTTTGATAGGGAACGCTTCCGGCCTGGGTGATGGCCTGGCGATAGATTTGCTCGGTTTTCGCCAGGGCTTCTTTCGCCTGTTTGCGTTCGGTGATGTCGCTGAACGTGCTCAAAGAGCATGTGGCTGTCCCGATCTTGATCGGCGCGATAGAGACCTCGATATCGCGAATTTCGCCGTCCTTGCGCAGGATGCGATACTCGAAATGTCGATCTTGCAGTCCTTTGACAGTAGATTCAGCCTGGAGGTCGTGAATCAACTGGCGGGACTCCGGCGCAACCAGATCCATCAAACGCTTGGACAGGAATTCTTCCTTGTCCTTATAACCGAATATATCCAGCAGGGCTTTATTGGCATCCAGGATTCGATCGCCCTGGGACAGGCCGATTCCCTCGAGTGAATTTTCGAAGAGACGGTGGTATTTCTCTTCGCTTTCCCGAAGGGCTTCCTCGGCCTGCTTGCGCTCCGTGATATCCTCGATCATGCCGATGGTGAATTGCGGTTCCCCCGCCGCAGTGCGCACGATCGTCACTCCGGCCAGTCCCCAAACGATGTGGCCATCCTTATGATAATAGCGTTTCTCGATTTGATACTGCTGCCTTTTTCCGGAGAGAAGCTCCTGGAAAAGCGCTGCGTCGGCACCGAGGTCATCCGGATAGGTTATGTCTGCAATGGTCAGGCGATGCAACTCTTCCAGGCTGTAACCAAGGATGTTTTGCAAGGCCGGATTGATGTCCAGGAAGCGGCCTTCCAGATCGCCGAGAGCCAACCCGACGCTGGTGCCTTTATAGATCGCCCGAAAGCGCTCCTCGCTGTCCCGGAGTGCGTTTTCCGCCTGTTTTCGTTCGGTGATGTCGCGGATGAAGCCGCCGATGCCAACCTGTCCCCCTTCAAGGGCCACCGGGAACTTGATGGTCTCGAAATGCCGGCTTTCGACCACCTGCTGGCTTAGGTGGGGCTGCCCGGATTCGAGCACGGCCTCGTCCGTCTGGCGACAGTGACCGGCGGCATCGGCGGGCATCAATTCGAAATCCGTCTTTCCGATCACGCTCTCTGCCGGCCTCCCAAAGAAGTCCAGCAAGGCCTGGTTGGCGTAAACGTGGCGGAAATGGTCATCCTTCAGGAAAGCCAGGTCAGAGGAGGAGTTCAAGAAGGTGTGCAGGCGATCCTCGGAGGCGTGCAGGGCCTCTTCCATCCGCTTGCGTTCGGTGACATCCCTCCCAACTACGAACAAGACGAACTCTCCGTTCAGCTTTTGCAAACGGATGCTCAACTCGATCGGGAATTTCTCGCCATTTGCACGAATATTCAGCGTTTCCTTGGGATAGTCGGGCAGGGTGGGGGGATCCTCGGGATCGAACTCCACAAAATTATCCTTTGAGGGAACCAGGTCCGCCACGGTTTTGGTGAGGAACTGCTCACGTGAATAGCCGAACATCTCACAGGCGCGTTGATTGACGTCCAGGATCCGGCCGTCGGGGGTCTCGACAAAGATGGCGTCCTCCACCCCCTCGAAAATATCCCGGAACCGCCGCTCGTTTTCGTGCAAGAGCTCTTCCGCCCGCTTCCGCTCGATCGCGTAGCGAATGGACCGCACCAGCAGGCTGCTGCTGACCTGGCCTTTGACCAGATAATCCTGCGCCCCCTCCCGGACCGCCTGAGAGGCCTGGCTGTCGTCATCGAAACCCGTCAACAGGACGATCGGCACCTTGGAGGCCTGGGCGTGCATCTTCGTGAAAGTATCCATGCCGGAGCTATCGGGAAGCGTCAAATCCAGGAGGATCACGTCGACCGGATTTTTCTTCAGATGGGCCAAACCTTTGGCAAGCGTCTTGACCGTTGTCAGATCGAAGGAGGTGGCCCCGGCCTCGCTCAGGGATTCCTGGACCAACCGGGCATCCCCGGGGTTGTCCTCGACGAGCAGGATTTTAGTGGGAACGGTCTTCATCGACATACTCCAGAAATCGCTAAACGGTGGGGAGCATAAAAGCCGCACTACGAGCGAGCCCACAGTACCGCCCCAGTGGGGTGGCAGGTCGCCCGGTCATCCTCAATCTACTGGTAATTTTACAATCTCCAGCCAGAATCCCTCAATGGCCTTCACCACGGAAAGGAACTGTTCGAGATCGACCGGCTTGGTGATATAGGCATTGGCGAACAGGTCATAACTTTTCACGATGTCCTGTTCGGACTGGGAAGTCGTCAGCACGACCACCGGAATGTGCTTCAGGGTGTCATCACTTTTGATCTCCTGCAGGACCTCGAAGCCGTTCTTCTTTGGCAAATTCAGGTCGAGCAGGATCAGTCCCGGACGAGCCGCCCGGGAATACTTTCCCTGTTTTTGCAGGTAGGCCATGGCTTCCACGCCATCGCCAACCACTGACATTGTATTGCGTACTTTGGCCTCATCCAAGGCCTCCTGCACGAGGCGTACATCCCCGAGGCTGTCTTCGACGAGCAGTATTTCGATGGGCTTGCCCGATCTGGTTGTCATGGTTGTCCATCTCCTTTCTTCGGCAATGTAAAGTAAAACGTCGCACCCTGGTCAGGCTGGGATTCCACCCAAATCCGGCCGCCGTGGCGCTGGACGATCTTCTTGCAGATGGCCAGGCCGATGCCGGTGCCGGCGTATTTGTCGCGGCCGTGCAAGCGCTGGAAGATGATGAAAATACGCTCGGTATATTGGGAATCGATCCCGATCCCATTATCGCGCACAGAGAAGACCCATTCCCGTTCTTTCGATTCGACCGAGACGTGAACACGCGGGGCTTTCCGGCCGTGGAATTTGAGGGCATTCCCGATCAGGTTCTGGAAAAGCTGGACCAATTGGGTCTCGTCCGCGACCACCTCCGGCAGCGGATCATGGGTGACCTTGGCCTTGTTCTCCTGGACCGCCACATGGAGGTTCTCGAGGGCCAGACCGAGGGCCGCCTCGCTGGAGGTGGGTGCGAAAGGCAGGCCGCGCGTCCCGACCCGCGAATAAGCCAGCAGGTCGTTGATCAGGCGCTGCATCCGGGCGGACCCATCCACGGCAAAACCGATGAAATCGTCCGCGTCCTTGTCCAGCTTGCCCTTGTAGCGGCGTTCCAGCAACTGCATATAGCTCGAGACCATGCGCAAGGGCTCCTGCAAGTCGTGGGAGGCCACGTAGGCGAACTGCTCCAGCTCGGCGTTGGAGCGCTTTAATTCCTCCAGGGCGAGCTTCAATTCCTGCTCGGCCTTCTTGCGCTCGGTGATATCGACGCCGACTGCCAAGACCTCGGCAACTTGGCCGTTTGAATCCAGGATCGGCTTGTTCGTCCAGGCCATCCATACCCGCCGGCCGTCCCGGCAGAGGTTCTCATTGACATTGTTCACGAAGCGGTCGGGATGGGCGAGGATATCCGCCACCAGGGTGGTCAGGTCCCCGCCGGTGGATTCGATCTGGGGCAGGAGTATGTTCACACCTTTCCCGATCACGTCGTCCGCTTTATACCCAAAGAACGATTGGGCATATTCATTGAAAAAGGAGATCGTTCCATCGCGCTTCCAGCGCAGGATGGCGCTGTTGGCATTCTGGACCAAATCGCGATAGCGTGCTTCGCTCTCCAGCAAAGCCTGCTCCGCCTGCTTCCTCTGCGTGATATCCGTCGTGATGACCAGGCCCATCCGCTCGCCATCGAGCTCGATCACGTCGATCGCCGCCAGGGCGTTCCGGATTTCGCCGTTCTTCCGGCGAATCCTGGCATCCTGGGCCTTCACGCTTTGATTCTGCTTGAGCGCCTGTATCCAAACTTGGCGCGCCTCCGCATCCACAAACAAGTTAAGCTCCCCGGCAGTGTGATCCACCACCTCCTGGCGGGAGTAACCGGTCAGCTCCAGGAAGGAATCGTTGACCTCCACCGAGCGGTTATCGCTCAGGCGGAAGATATTGATCCCGACCGGACTCGCATGGAAGATCTTCGAGAAGCGGGCCTGCGATTCGCGCAGCTTTTCTTCGGCCTGTTTTCGCTCGGTGACATCCCGGTCGATGCCGATGATCAGCTCTCGTTCGCCCACCTGAATCATTGTCGTGGAGACGTCGACGGGGAAGATCGCGCCGTCCTTTCGCCGATGGGCCACTTCGAGGTGCAGGACGCGCTCCTTGTACAAGCGATCCAGGTAGGCAAGCTGCCCAGCCTCGTCGTAGGGCGCGGCGTTGACCAGGTCGATGGGCCGCCCGACCATTTCCTCGCGGGCATAGCCGTTCATCCGACAGGCTGCCTCGTTGCAGTCCACGATGCGCGAATGGACTTCAGGGTCGTACGGGTCGATGAGCACGATCGCGTCAGGAGAGAGCTCGAACAGGGTCCGGAAGAGCAGTTCACTTTGCCGCCGGGCAGATTCTTCCAGCTTCCGTTCGGTGATATCCTGGACGAAAACGATGTCGGCCGGCTGCCCTTTCCAGACTGTCTTGCCGCTATTGATCTGCACCGGGACCTTCCGCCCATCCTTTGCAACGATGCCGGTCTCGTAATGTTGGGGAATGGCCTCCCCGGCCAGCCTCAGCTTGAGTCTGTTCATCACCTTGGCCGTCTCATCTGGATCGGCCAGGTCTTGCGCTTTCAGCCTAAGAAGTTCGTCCACGCTATATCCGCTGATTGCCGCCATGGCCTCGTTGGCGAACAGGTGCGCGCCGCCTGCGACGGCGATCAGGATACCCTCCCCGGCGTTCTCGGCCAGCGCCCGGAAGTTCGTCTCGCTCTCTTGCAGGGCGGCTTCCACTTGCTTGCGCTCGGTGATGTCCATGATGGTGCTTATAAAATAAAGCGGGTTCCCCTCATCATCCCGGCGCAGGGAAGTGCCAATATCGCCCCACACTACATTTCCGTTTTTGTGGATAAACCGCTTGATAAAACGCCCCGACTCCTTTTCGCCCGCCAGGATCGAGTCTATGACCTTCTGATTCAGATCGATATCTTCGGGATGGCTGATCTCCCGCCATTTTTTGCTGTCCAATTCTTCGGGGGAATATCCCAACATCTCACAAAAAGCCTTGTTCGGGTGGATCTCGCCCGAGGGGAGGGTAATGGATTTACCTACGGTGGAATAATCGAAAATATATTTGAACTTATCTTCGCTCAGGCGTAAGTCCTCCTCCGCCTGCTTACGCTCGGTGATCACGTCGAAGACGGCCACAAAGTACTCGGGCTGTGGGCTGTACACCGAGATGGAAAACCACATCTTCAAGGCTTCCACATACGTCTCGAAGGTCTCGGGCTGACCGGTCAGGGCCACCCGTCCGTAGGCATCGAACAGACCCGGATCCGACTGGCGGATGCCCGGGACGACCTCGGAGACATTCTTACCGACCACGCCTTGCAGTCCGGTCAATTTCTCGAAGGCTGCATTGACCGCCAGGTACTTGAAATCGTCGGGCCGCCCATCCTTGAAGAACATCTGGCAATAGGCAAAGCCGTTGAGCATGTTCTCGAACAATGAACGGTAGCGTTGTTCGCTTTCCACCAGCTTTGCTTCGGCCTGCCTCTGTTCTGTGACATCTCTTGCATAGAGGTTGACGTATTGGGATTCGTGGACCGGGGCAACGAAAAAAGAATAGATCCGGCCATTGCACTCTTCATCGGCCGTTTTGCTGGCATTCGATGTCAGGACCGCCGATGCAACTTCACTCCACTCCTTCGGACAGGCCTGGCCGATCTCCGTATTCCACTTCGCTAGCAATGGCTGGCTGGATGGGTTGGCGTAGAGGATGGTGCCATTCCGGTCCAGCCGCAGGGTCGGATTGGGATTCTCGGAAGGGAATTTCGCCAGGGTTTCGGCGCGCTGCTCGGCCTTCTTGCGCTCGGTGATGTCCAGAACAGTGCCAATATAGCGTTCCACCTGCCCGGAAGCTTCACGGACGGGCTGGCCGCGCGACATGAGCCAACGCTCCCCTTTACCCTGGTCGGCCACGCGCCACTCGGCCCTCAGTTCGCTCCCGTTATTGGCCGCATCCTGAACCGCCTGCGCCGCCTGGGCCCGATCGTCCGGATGGATGGTTTGCAGCCAGGCTTCGTAGGAAGGCTCGCAACTGTGCGGTTCCAGGCCATACAGCTTCCAGAGTTCTTCCGACCAGAAATTCTCATTGGTCTGCAAATCCCATTCCCAGATGCCTCCCTGAGCCGCATCGAGGGCCTGATGCAGACGGGCCTGATGGTCGTGCAAAACTTGTTCTACGGACTTTCGTTCAGTGATATCGCTGATGCTGGAGAGCATGCAGAGGCGGTCGCCGACGAGGATCGTTTCCGCCGAGAAAAGCCCGATCAGCGCCTCGCCTGACTTCTTCCTGAATTTCAATTCCCATTCGTGGACCGGTTTCCCCTGGGATAACTCTTCCACGACCCTGGCCCGGTCAGTTTCATCAACCCACAGTTTCAGCTCGAGGGTGGTCTTCCCGATGACTGTATCGAGTGGATGACCGGTTATTTCCGTGAAACCATCGTTGGCCTCGATGATGCGTCCATCCTCGGCCTGGGTGAGAAGAATCGCATAAGGGGATGAGTGGAACGCCTTGGCAAATTTTTCCTCCTGAAGCTTGCCCTCTGCGGCCAGGTGATTATTCACCATCAAGCTCAGGTTGAAGGTCAGGAGGATCAACAGGACCTGATACGCCATCAAGGTAAGCGTTTCGAATTCATCGGACCGGAAAAAGTCGTTGCTCTGCTGCGGCCCGGCAAGTGTAACGACAAGCCGGACGAGGGTGACCAGGCAGAAAACGCCGAAAACCAGGCCCACGGCAAGCGTCCTGCGCCGTTCATTTTGCTTGACCCGGTACATCATCAGCCAGGTGCACTGGAAGCAGATGACAAATAACGCCAACGACAGGCAAAAATTACGCGCCTCCAGGCTGGGCCGGAAAAAGGCGAAAAAGGTGTTCGCCAGGGCAAAAACGGCCAGGACCAGATAATTAAAAAGTTGGGCGCTCCTTTTCCCGGCGAAGCGCTCCAGGCCCAGGTATCCCAGATATGCCCCGGCGATGACCAGGATGTTGGCAAATCCTATCGACAACCAATCCGGAAGGCGGCCGCGCAATGCAAGCAGCAGTACATCAAGCGTTTGCAAGCCGAAATCGATCGCCCAGAAGAACGTACCACGAAAGCGCCTCCGGTTTTGGATCCAAAGGGAAACCAGAACTGCCGTGCAGACAGTATCGGTGACCAAAATACTGAATACGACGGTATGAACATCAAGAGTGTTCATTGACTACCTCTCCATAAGGAGGCATGGGTACACGGGATACAAATAAGTTAAAGTACATTCTTTGCGCTTTTCATTCCCGGCCACCGCGGCAGGGATGACCCCCGACCTACCCGATGACCGGACTTTAGGATTCACAGTCCCCCGAACAATGCAAAAAACACCTTTACCCGCAAATGCTTTGTTACCACAACTCTCATGGGAGCCTCCTGCGATAAAACGGGCTGATTTATTATAGGACCAATTCCATCCATTTGTATAGATAATGAGCTAACAAATTTGAAAAAGCCGGCGTAACACAAGTTACACCGGCGGAAACCTGCCAGACGCCCGGTTGACGAATTCATTCCGGGGTTTTGGGCGAATTCTTTCGCTACCCTTCATCGTCCTTCAAATGCGCCTTAAGTCTTTCTGCCACTTCTTTGAAGGCTGACGAAACATCCGGGTCCTTTTCGACGAAAGGAGCGGTTTTTACCGAGGCAACTTCATAGACCTGGATCGGCTTTTCACGTCCCTGCATCGTCAGGCTGCCGGTTTTTTTAATCAGGTACTTATTGAGCAGCGGCTCCACGGTCTTCGGCCCGACAAAGACCCGGTTGGGCCGGGCATAATCCTGCATGCGATAGGAGACCTTGATCAAATCCCCCATGACGTTGAATTCCGCCCGCTCCTGGGTGCCGACATAACCGACCATTGCCTTCCCCGTATTGATGGCGACGCCGACGACACAGGCGCGGGAAGGATCGTCTGCGCCCAGGTTTTTTATGAAGTCGACGATCTCCAGCCCGACGCTGACCGCTCTTTCCTCGGGACACGGCCGATCCTCGGCTTCCATGAAGACGGCGATCACCCCGTCGCCGAGGTATTTGACCATCCCGCCCCGTTTGAAGACGGCTTTCGTGGCATGCTGATAAAACCCGTTCAGGATGTAGGAAAAATAGGTCGGGCCGATCCGCTCGGCCAGATCATTCGCATCGGCAATCTCGACGACCATGACCGTTACTTTTTTCTCGGTCAAGCCCGGTAAATTCCCGGTCTTCATGAAACTCTTCAGGATGTCCTGGGCTTCCACGGGAGAGACGAAGCGCAGCAGGAGCTGTTTGACTTGCTCATCCTTCCTGGTTTTATCGAGCAGATCCATGCGCTGGATGGTCAGGGCGGTTTGATGGCTGACGGCAACAGCCAGCTGCATATCGCGCTCGATGAAGGGAATGGCGTCGGAGCGATTCTTTTCCATGTAGATCAGCCCGAGCGGTTTCCCATCGCTGATGATGGGCACGCACAAGGCCATGGCGCTCCGCTCGACGGAAGATTCCCGGATGGCTTTTACCTTCAGATCGTCCGCATTCTCCATATTGATTTGGTTGAAATCCTTGGCCAGGATGACCTCACAAACGTCCACTCCCATCGCCTTTTTGATCAGGTCGGTGACCTGGCTGATAGCCGAGTCGATATCCAAAACGGTGTTCAGTTTCTGGGCCATTTCGTACAAAAGGATGGGGTTCTCGTCGACAGCCTCCAGGACCAGTTCACGCGTGAACAGGCGCGTATCAGTATTCCCTTTTTGCCCGGGCGCTTCGGCGGCATGTTTCGTCAGGTGCATGACCGACTGTCCGATGCGGATGACGTCGTTATCCTGCAAGCGGAACAACCCGCTGATCCGCTGGCGGTTGACGTACGTGCCGTTCGAGCTTTTCAGGTCGATGATCGTCGCAAGTTCAGACAAGGAATCAAGATAGATCTCGGCATGCCGGCGGGAGGCGGCCGCGTCGGTGATGACGATATCGCTGGTGACGTTGCGCCCGATCACCATCTTTCCAGGCCTTAATTTAATCTGGACCGGCTCGCTGCCGGGGTTTTTGATGCTCAGAGACCACATAAATCCATCCGTCCCACAGTTTTTGATCCAACCGAACGATAAAACCAGTGTACACCAAGAGGATAAAAAAGACAACGCCATCCAAGATTCGGGAGGCCGGCCTACTCCCAAGAAATCAACTGCCTCCTTGTTTTCGCAAGGAGGCAGGATTTTTGCAGGCGACGGCGGGCGAATCGCTGGAAGCGACCGCCGGGAGTCGGTTTAGAGCTTGTACAACTCGCCGTACTTGGTCCGCAGGTATTGGATGTAAGGTTCGATGGTCACGTCGGAGCTGGTGACCCGCTGGACCAGCTCGGGGGCGGTGAATTTCCGCCCGTGCCGGTAGACGTTTTCGATCAGCCAGCCATGTAGGGCCTCGAATTTGCCCTGCCGGATCTCGCCCGGGATGCCAGGGTGGGCCTTCAGGGCGGTCGCGTAGAACTGGGCGCCGATCACATTGCCGAGGGTGTAGCCCTGGAAGACCCCGCCGATCACGCCGCCGAACCAGTGCACATCCTGCATGCAGCCGTCCTTGTCGTCGGGCGGGACGATCCCG
Organism: Anaerolineales bacterium; assembly: GCA_035506155.1. Taxonomy (GTDB): domain Bacteria; phylum Chloroflexota; class Anaerolineae; order Anaerolineales; family Villigracilaceae; genus UBA877. The sequence continues at coordinate 27,826 of DATJPX010000161.1, read as the reverse complement.
AGGTCCGCCTTGAAACGTTCCCGCCAGGCCTCCGGGAGGTCCCTGACGGCCAGGCTGCCTTCCAGCATGGCCAGCTCGAACTCGAAGCGCAACATGACGTGCAGGTTGTAGGTCACCTCGTCGGCGTCGGTGCGGATCAGCGAGCGTTCGACCTTGTTGATCGCCCGGTAGAAGGCCTCCAGCGAAACGCCCTTGAGCTGGTCGGGGAAGGCCTTCTGCAGCTTGGGATAGAAGAATTCCCAGAAGCCGCGACTGCGCCCGACGATATTCTCCCATAGGCGCGATTGGCTCTCGTGGACCCCGGCCGAGGTGCCGCCCTGGAGCGGCAGCCCGTCGTACTTCGCATCCACGCCCTGCTCGTAGAGGGCATGCCCAGCCTCGTGGATGTTGCTGAACAGGCACTCGCCCAGGTAGTCCTCCCGGACGCGGGTGGTGATGCGCACGTCCCCGACGGAGAACCCGGCGGTGAAGGGATGATGGGTCTTGTCGATCCGGCCGCGCTGGAAATCGTATCCGATCGCCCGAACGACCTCCTCGCAGAAAGCCATCTGCTCCGCATCGGGGAAGTGCTTGCGGAGGCAACTGTCGTCGGCCGGCGCCTGGGAGGTGATCGCCTGGACGATCGGCACCTGGGCGGCGCGCAGGTCGGCGAAGAGCTTGCGCACCGAGGCGGCCTTCATCCCGTAGTCGGCGAAGTCGATCAGCGGATCGGCGATGTGCTCGTATCCCGGGAAGTAATTCGCCATCTCGCGGGACAGATCGAGGGTCTTTTCCAGGTTGGGCAGGACCTTCTTGAAATCGTTCGCCGGGCGGGCTTCCGCCCAGAGCATGTAAGTCTCGGAGGAATGGGCGTTCAGCCGGGCGACGAACTCGGGCGGGAGGCGCGTGGAGCGCTCGTAATCCCGCCGGGCAACCCGGATCAGGCTGGCGTCATCGTCCTCGAAGGGCAGGCTCTCCTCGTAAGAGCGCAAATCGTCGAGCAGCTTGCCAATGGCCGGATCGACCTGCTTTTCCTGGGCCAGCATGGCCAGGGTGGCCATCTGCCGGCCGCGGGCCGGGCCGCCGCCCTGGGGCATATAGGTGGATTGATCCCAGGCCAGGACGCCGCCGGCTCCGTTCAGGTCGCCGATCTCCATCAGGCGGGTCTTCAGCTCTTCCAGTTTTTTATTCATCTCTTCTCCTGACAGTAAAGAATGGTCGCGACGGATTATCACGACCATTCTACTCTCAACGAAGTTTTTTGGCACGGATCTGGAAAAGGGTCAGCCCAGTTGCGCCTTCAGCTTCGCGGCCGTTTCCTTGAACGCCGCCAGGCGCTCGCGTTCCTTCTGGACGACGGCCGCCGGGGCCTTGTTGGCAAAGTCGCTTCCGAGCAGTTTCTCCAGGCGGGTGATCTGAGCATCCGTATCGGAGAGCTCTTTCTGCAGGCGGGCTTTTTCCTGGTCGAGGTCGATCATCCCGGAGAGCGGCAGGTAGATCTCGACCGGCCCGGCCACCAGGGCGACGGCATTCTCGGGCTTGGCGGGCAGGGATGCGACCATCGAAACCTGGGCCGGGTCGAGGCCGGCCAGGGCGGCGATCACGCCGGATTGCTCTTCGAGCAAAGCCGCCTTGGATCCGCCCACCAGCGTGGCCGGGATGCGCCGGGACGGGGCGACCTTCTTCTCGGCCCGCAGGTTGCGGATCGCCCGGATGACCTCCTGGACCAGGGCGAAGTCGGTCGTCTTCCCGGCTTCCCATTTCTCCTCGGGACGGACTTCCGGCCAGGGGGCCACGATGAGCGCCTGCGGCCAGTCCTTGGCCAAGTCCGCCAAGGGCGAGCCGAGCAGGGCCTTGCGCAGGTGACCCCACAGTTCCTCGGTGACGAAGGGGGTCAGGGGATGGAGCAGCCGTAAGCTGATATCCAAAACGCGCGCCAGGGTCTGGGCGGTGTAGAAGGCCCGGTCGCCGCCTTCCGCCATTTGCAGCTTGGCGGTTTCAACGTACCAGTCGGCGAAATCGTTCCAGAAGAATTCATAGACCTGGCGGCCGGCCTCGCCATACTGATAGGCCTGGAAGAGCCGCTCCACTTCGCGCACGGTGAACTGCAGGCGGGCCCAGATCCAGGAATCGGCCAGGCTCCAGTCGTGCTCGCCCTTGGCAGCGGCCTGCACGGAATTGATCGCCGAGACCACGAAGCGGCCGGCGTTCCAGATCTTGTTGGCGAAGTTGCGGTTGCCCTCGACCTTCTTCAGGCTCAGGTTGGTATCGTTGCCGGGCGTGGAGCCGACCAGCAGGGTGAAGCGGAGGGCGTCCGTGCCGAACTCTTCCATGACCGGCAGCGGGTCGATGCCGGTGCCCTTGCTCTTGGACATCTTCTGCCCGTCCTCGTTGCGCACCAGGCCGTGCAGGTAGACGGTGCTGAACGGCACCTGGCCGGTGAACTCCAGGCCGTCCATGATCATGCGGGCCACCCAGAAGAACAGGATGTCGTAGCCGGTCTCCATCATCGTGGTCGGGTAGAAATACTTGTAATCCGGCGTCTCTTCGGGCCAGCCGAGCGTGGAGAACGGCCACAGCCCGGACGAGAACCAGGTGTCCAGCACGTCCGGGTCCTGGTGGATGTTCTTGCCGCCGCAGTGGGCGCACAGGAGCGGATCGATGCGGGCGCAGGTCTGCTCGCCGCAGTCGTCGCAGTACCAGACCGGGACGCGGTGGCCCCACCAGAGCTGGCGGGAGATGCACCAATCCTTGATGTTCTCCATCCAGTTGTAATAGACCTTCTCGAAGCGCTCCGGGATGATCTTGATCCGGCCATCCCGGACGGCCATTTCGGCAGCCTTGGCCAGCGGGGCGATCTTGACGAACCACTGCTCGGAGACCATCGGCTCGACGATCTCACCGCCCCGTTGGGTCCTGGGCACATTGAGAGTGTAGGATTCTTCCTTGATGACCAGGCCGGCGGCCTTCATATCGGCCCAGAGTTTCTTGCGAGCCTCGAAGCGGTCCAAGCCGGCATACGGTCCGCCGATCTCGGTCACCTTGGCTTCCCGGTCCAGCATCGACAGGGCCGGCAGCTTGTGGCGCTGGCCGATCTCGTAGTCGTTCGGGTCGTGGCCAGGGGTGATCTTCAGGGCCCCGGTGCCGAAGTCACGCGTCACGTACTCGTCGGCGATGACCGGGATCTCACGGCCCAGCATCGGGACGATGACCTTCTTGCCGACGAACTTTTTGTAGCGCTCGTCGTCCGGGTGGACGGCCACGGCCGTGTCGCCCAGGATGGTCTCGGGCCGGGTAGTGGCGACAGGGATATAGTCTTCCGAAGTCTTCGAGGCTTCGGAAGTCTCCGGCGCGAGCATATATTTGAAATAATACAGCTTCCCCGGCTCCTCGGAGTATTCCACCTCCAGGTCGCTGACGGCCGTCTTCAGGCCGGGCGACCAGTTGATCAGGCGCGGGCCGCGATAGATCAGGCCCTTCTCATACAGGCGCACGAAGGCCTCCCGGACCGCTTTCGACAGGCCGTCGTCCAGGGTGAAGCGCTCACGCTCCCAGTCGCAGGAGGCGCCGATCCTGCGGATCTGGCCGGTGATGATGTCGTGGTACTTGACCTTCCACTGCCAGACGCGTTCGACGAACTTCTCGCGGCCCAGCTCTTCGCGGGTCACTTCCTCGGTCCGCAGCAGGTCCTTTTCCACCTGGAGCTGCGTGGCGATGCCGGCATGGTCCGTGCCGGGCACCCACAGGGTTGGGATGCCCTTCATGCGCTGGTAGCGGATCATCAGGTCTTCCATCGCTACGAACATGACGTGGCCCAGGTGCAGTTCCCCCGTAACATTGGGCGGAGGGATCGAGATGACGAAGGGCTTCCTGGTCGGATCGAAATCCGGCTTGTTCGGGTCGTTGGACGGCTTGAAGTAGCCGCCCTTTTCCCACATCTCGTAGACGCGTGGCTCGGTGGATTTGAAGTCGTAGGCTTTGGGTAACTGGTATTCGGTCATTCGTACTCCTCGGTCTGGAAATGAAAACGCCCGCATCCTGATGAGGACGGCGGGCGCCGCGGTACCACCTCAATTCACTCTCCTTCGACTTCGCTCGGGAGGGTGCACTCTGTCCGGACGATCATCCGGCCGGCCTGTAACGGGACCTCCCGTGCTGGTCTACTCTCACGAAGATTTCTTCAGCAGTGCGTCCGGGCGACTTCGGCAACTGGTTTGCTGCGGAGGCTTCCAGCCAAGGTCTCGATACCCTGCGGTACCCGACCGACGGCCTCCTTCTCTATCAGCGTTCCGATCGCTTACTCCTCCCGGAGGAGTGATGGACGGGATTATACATTTCCGGGCAGGGCGAGTCAAGCATGAATTCGTCCGGCCTTTTTTCTTCATCCTCCCATCTCCTTCTTACTTCTTTCTTTTATGGTATCCTTAACCCACCATTTTCACTGCGGGAGAGACCATGTATATTGCCATCGAAGGTGTCATCGGTGTCGGAAAGACCACCCTGGCGCGGCTGCTCCAGCCGGCCTTCGAATCCGAGATCCTGCTGGAGGTCTTCGAGGAAAATCCCTTCCTTTCGGATTTCTATGCCGACCGGGAGCGCTACGCCTTCCAGACCCAGATCTTCTTCCTGCTCAGCCGCTACCATCAGCAGCGCCGGGCCGTCACGGAGATCCTGGCGACCGGCAAGTCGCTCATCTCCGATTACACCTTTGCCAAGGACTCGCTCTTCGCCCGCATCAACCTGAAGGGTGACGAGCACGACATGTACTGCAAGGTCCACGAGGCCCTGGCCGAAAAGATCACCCTGCCCGACCTGCTGGTCTACCTGCGGGCCAATACCGACACACTGATGGGGCGCATCGCCATGCGCGACCGCTCCTACGAGCGCAACATGGACCGGGGTTACATCGACCTGCTCAACCGGACGTACGAGGATTTCTTCTCCAGGCCTTACGACAACACCCCCGTCTTGACCATCGATACCGATCCGCTGGACTTCGTTCACTACCCGGAACACCTGCGCCTGATCGAGAACCGCATCCGGGAGACCCTGAACTGGTCGCCGTACCAGGAAGAGCTCCCGCTCGACAAGTAATCAAGGATTTTTATGCGCATCACCCGCGACGCCCTGATCCGTATTGCCAAAGAGACCGCCCAGAAACGCGCCTACGCAGAACCTGGCTTGGTGGCGGCCTACCTGACCGGTTCGCTGCGCACCGAGAATCCCTTCCTGGGCAACAGCACCGACATCGACCTGGTCCTGGTGCATGCCGAGGAACCCAAGGCCCGCCGGGAGATCGTCGCCGTCAGCCCCGAAGTCCACCTGGACATTCACCACAACCTGCGCAGCGAGTACGACAAGCCCAAGGAATTGCGCGTCCATCCCTGGCTCGGGCCGGAGCTCTACGACCCGCAGCCGCTCTACGTCACCCAGCACTTTTTCGAGTTCGTCCAAGCCGGGGTGCGCGACAAGTTCCACGAGCCAGTCAGCGTGTTGGCCCGCGCCCGCCGGGTGGCAGGCAACGCCCGCCAGACCTGGAACGACCTGCAGACCAGCCAGGCCTCCGGCCCGGAGCTCGTCCTGGCTTACCTGACCTGCATCCATCTGGCCGCCAACGCCGTCGCCCTGCTGACGGACTATCCGCTGCCCGAGCGGCGCTTCCTGTTGCAGTTCCCGGCCCGGGCCGGGGCCGTCGGGCAGCCCGGTCTGGCGCAGCAACTGCTGAGTCTCCTGGGGGCGGACCGGGTCAGCGCCGGGGCGCTGGCGGGGTTCCTGCCCGACTGGGAAAAATCCTTCCTCGAGGCGGCGAACAACCCGATCGTCGAGAAACGCATCGCCGCCCCGCGGCTGGGCTATTACAAGCTGGCCTTCGAGTCCCTGCTGTCGAGCGAAACCCCCCAGGCGGTGGTCTGGCCGCTGATGCTCACCTGGACGATCGCGGTCTGCATCCTGCCGCCGATGTGGAAGGTCCGCTGGCGCTCGGCCTGCGAGCTGCTCGGCCTGGACGGGGGGCCGTTCGATGAAAAGGTTGCCAGCCTGGACCATTTCATCGACGCGATCGACGATTTGCTCGAGAAAACCGCCAGCAGCCAGGGTTTGTAGAGTCCAGATATGGGGCCCCTGTTCAGACAAGAACGGCCCCAAACTGTGGATAACTGACCAAAAACTGTGGATAAACCGCGCGGTCTGTGGAGAAACCGCTCAATTGTTCGATTTTGGCACCCCCATATCTGGCCGCCTTCCCACGAGATATCCAAAATCTGGATTGGGAAAAAATCGGCTTTTCGGCCCTGGAAAGACTGCGCTTCGTTCTCCTGAAGTTTTCCACAGGCTGTGGATAGCTCTCTAACAAAATCGCTGCCAGCAGTTGGCACTCCACCGCCCCGCCTCCCACTGCTGGGGTGCCGGATGAGTTATCCACTTATCCACAGGTCCTACTACCAATACTGAATCCATATACCTATAATTTATATGTGGAGGAATGAATGACCGTCTTCCGCTTCGAAGAACTGACCTGGCCTGAAGTGGCGGCCTTGCCACGCAACCTGCCACTGGTGCTGCCTCTTGGAAATTACTCATCCTGGGATGAATTGCCCGGACGCCTCGATACGCGGCTGGATGTTGGCGTCTTGCCGGCCATTCCGTTTGGCTGGCGTGGAAGCGGGCTGGAGGTTCGGAAGGACGTGTTTTCCGCGCTGGTCCACAATCTGGTGGGGAATTTGCTGGAAGACGGCTTCGCCAGCGTACACGTGGTGGCGCCCGAGGAACTCGACCTGGGGGCGGACCTGTCCACCCTGATCCTGCCGAACGCACAGCGCAATCCCGACCTGGATGGAATTCCAGTCGACAAAGTGATCCTCCTCCCGATCGGGCATACCGAGCAGCACGGCTATCATTCCCCGCTTTCCACGGATACGATCATCATCGAGGCCCTCGGCCGGGGCACGGCTGCGGCCGCCCCGGAGGATGCCTTTTGCCTGCCGGCCTTCCCGTATGGGGTCAGCACGCACCGGCGTTCCTTCCCCGGGACGTTCAACGTCGGCGGGCGGGCCTTCGAAGATTTCTGGCTGGCGGTCGTCGATAGGCTGGTGGCAGGCGGCTGTACCCGCTTCTACCTGATGAGCGGACACGGCGGCAATTCGTCCTTCCTGGTCAATGTGGTCAAATATGCGGGGGAGAAATATCCGGAGATCTTTTGTGCCACTGCCTTCCTGTACCTCTCGGGACCGCAGGGCGTGGCTGCCCTGGAAGCCAAACGCCAGTCCGGCCTGGGCGGGATGGGCCACGCCTGCGAGCTGGAGACCTCCATCGTCCTGCACCTGCGCCCGGAGCTGGTCCACCTAGAGCGGGCGGTGGACGAAACTGACTTCATCACCACCCCCAGCTATTACATGGACTGGATCGAGGGCGGCGCCTTGACGGCCAATCCGCCCTGGGAGGACGACACCCGCACCGGGGCGTACGGAGCCGGGAGCCTGGCGACCGCTGAAAAGGGCCGGTTCTGGCTGGAGGCCGCGGTTGCCGAAAAAGTCGGCCACGTCGCCGAGATCCATGAACAATATCGCCGGCGGCGGGAACGGCGCAGCCAAAGGCAATGAAAACGAACAGGACTTCGTAATTTCGAAGTCCTGTTTTTCGATCAGGCAAACCGGTAATGCTTACGGACCTTCCTGAGGATCTTCCACCGGCAGGACAGCCCGGCCGGGAACGTGACCAGGTCGCCGGGACGGACATCCACGGGCTCGCCTCCATCCGGGGTGACGATAAAATGTCCTTCGATGATGAAGCAAGTCTCGGCGGTCTCGTAGCAGTAGGGGAAATCGGATTTCTCCTTTTCCCAGATCGGCCAGGAGAACACGCCCAGCGCATTCAGCTTTTCCCTGGATGGATTGTGGTCCTGAACGATTTCCATGCGACTCCTAGTTTTGTGAGATGAAGACATAATCGCCCAGGTAGGCCCAGTCGTACAGCCAGTGGGCGTCCGCCGGGGCGAGGTTGATGCAGCCGTGCGAAGCCGGGGAGCCAAAACTGTCGTGCCAGTAGGCGCCATGGAAACCGAAGCTGGTGCTGGTGTAGGACATGAAGTAGGGAACTCCTTCTATGTAGTAATCGTTGGGCGACCCGGCCGGAGGGGTGATCACGCTGTATGGCTGGTCCTTATAGAGGATAGCGAATCGACCTTCGAAGGTGTAGGAGTTCTTGCCGGAGGAAATCAGTGTGGCGAAGACCAGCTTGCAGCCTTCGTAAACCGACAATGTCTGGTGCGCCAGGCTGACATAAATGAATCGGCAGACCTGCCCGGCTTCCTGGGGAACCACCGGGTCGACCAGGGCGACGGATTTCTCCGGCAGCCATTCGTCCGCTCCGATGGCCACGAAACCGTCCCTGGTCGATCCGGCCGGCACCTCGTGCACCACCTGGTAGCGTTCATAGGTCTGGACGGGGAGCCCGGCCGAGTTGACGCTCTGGGTCTCGGACAATACCCAGCCGAAACGGAAGGTTACCGGACGGGTGATTTGCAAGCCGGTGAATGACGAAGGCGTCAAATCTTGCAGGTCGTCGCCTTTCATCCAGCCATAGTTGGTCAGGTAGTAGTCATGGCCGTCGACGGTCTTGCGGGTGGTGTAGGCCACATAGGCGGGGTAATTCTCCAAGGGCCCGGAATTGCCGGTGCTGGCGACGGCGTCGTCCAGGCTGACGTAGATCCGAGCCTTGCTGTTCGTCACCTGGGCGTAGTGAAATCTGAGCACGCCCAGGGATGGGTCGAGCTGTTGGTACCAAGCCGCCTCGGGGGTGAATGTCGGCAGTACGGTATTGGTCGGCGTGGGGGCGACCGTCTCGGTCGGGACGGGCGAAGCGGTCCCCGTCGGCGCCGGCGGGATGGACGGGGCGGGCGACTGACAGCCCGACAGGAACAGCCCGAAGGCTGTCAAAAAGATGATCGTCTTACGGAAGGGAAAAAAAACACGTTTCATTGGATTTCAACAGGGAAAAGGATTTTCAGTCGGCATATTCCAATGCGCCGCTGGCGTCCCGCAGCATCACGCTCGAGGTCGCTTCGGCCATCTGAATCTCGGCGGTCGACTCGTCCTCGAAGTCCAGGTTCAAGACCGTACCGGCCTGGCGCACTTTCAGGATCCGGCGGTCCCGCAGTTCCAGGCTGGGCGGCGGAGCGGAGATCTTGATCTTCATGCTCGAGCCATCGATGAAAAGGACGTTGAGCAAGGCTTCGGCCTGTTCGATCATCCGGACGGTGCGTCCGGCCAGCAAAGGGGTCAGTTTCCGGTTGGCGGGCAAAGATGGTCTCCTTTACGGCTGTCCGATGTACTTTATGTAAGCGGCGACCCAATCGGTGGCAATTTCATGCTGGGCCGATTCCAGGTTGATCTCGCCGTTGCAGACCATATCGTGCAGCTTGTTTTCCAGCTTGTCCTTGACATGGGCGTTCAGGTCCCCGTGGTAAGGCTCGGGCCACAAGTTTTTGATCGAGTTCGATCCGCCCAGCTCCAGGCTGACCAGATGGTCGACTTCGTAGTCGCCGGGCTGGTGGGAGGGGATGCCGTACTCCAGGTAGACTTGGGTCTTGACACTATCGGGCACGTTGCGGACTTTGGAGGAATAGCCGGGCGTGCAGATGTCCGTGATGCTGACGTCCAGGACATCGCCGGGGGTCATCTGCGGGTTCGGGAGGTAGGGCTGGTGGGCCGGGTCGATGGTCGGATTCAGATCCGCGGTTGGATTCTGGTCAGTCGCGTCCGTCACGGCCGGGATCGACGTGGCGCTTGGGCCGGAAATGCAGGCCACGATCAGGAACAGGACGGCAATGGGGATCAACAGTCTCTTGGACATATCCTTCTCCGGTCGGTTACCAGGCAGGTCAGGCGTGCGGCCAATCCAGCAAAAGGACTTCGGCCAGCAGGCGGGCGTTCACATTTTTATCGAGTTTTTCGACGGACTCTTCGGCCTCGCTGACCAGCCGGCGGGCTTCCGCCAGCGACAGCCGGCCTGAAAGGCTTTCGACCTCGGCCGAGCGGTCGACGTTGGTGAGCGGCGCATCCGAGCCGGCGGCGCGCAGGAGCACGTCCCGCCAGTAGGCCAGCCAGACCAACTGGGTTTCACGGAATCGCTCCCGGGCTTCGTTCCTCCGGTCGGTCAGTTTTTCGGCGTAGGCGAAGCGCTCCCTCCGGGATGCTTTGAGCAGCTTTTGCAGGTCATCCAGGCGGGTGGAGCGGAACTCCAGGGCGTCCCGGTCCTGGAGCAGGCGCAGGGCGTAGCCGGGCCGGCCGCCCGAGATGTGGGCCAGCAGGCGGGCAGTCGCCTCGTCGGTGCCGTGTTCCTTGAGGTAAGACTCGACTGCATCCACTGCCAGCGGCCTGAGGCGCAAGATCTCGCAACGCGATGTAATCGTGGGCAAGAGTTGTTCGGCCGTATCGGCGGTCAGCAACAGGATGACGTGGGCCGGCGCTTCCTCGAGCGTTTTGAGCAAGGCATTCGCAGCGTTCGGATTGGCCTCCTGGAAGCGCAGGAAAAGCGCCACCCGGTATTTGCCCTGGTAGGGCTTGAGCGACAGGCTCTGGCGGACGTTGCGGATCTGCTCCACCTTCAGGGTCCCGCCTTCCTTTTCAGCCTGGATGACCGTCAGGTCGGCGTATTGCATCCGCTCGATCTGCTGGCAGGTCTTGCACTTGCCGCACGGTTCGGCTGGCCCGGCCGGCTGGGGACAGTTCAAGGCCTGGGCGAAGCGCAGCGCCAGGGTCCGGCGGCCCAGCCCGGGAGGACCGGTAAAAAGATAGGCGTGGCGGACGGAATCCCGGCTGAGATGCTGTTTGAGCATCTCGACCGCCCATTCCTGTCCGAGAAGGTTCCAGTTATTTTCCATAAGTTTGGTGGTATGTGGTGTGGGCACAACATGTTGTGCCCCGTACTACTCCTCCCCGGCGCGCAGCCGGAGGTAGGATTCGTAGCGCTGAGGATGGACCGTGCCTGCATCCACGGCTGCCCGCACGGCGCAGCCCGGTTCGGTCTTGTGGTTGCAGTCGCTGAACTGGCAGTGGGCCACCAGCGGCGCAAGCTCGGGGAAATAGCCGTCCAGCTCCTCTGGCTCGGTGTCCCAGATGGCCAGCGAGCGCATCCCGGGCGTATCGGCCACGTACCCGCCGCCGTCCAGGGGAAAAAGCTGTCGGACGGTGGTGGTGTGGCGGCCCTTCTGGAAAGCCTGGCTGATCTCCCGCACCGCCAGTCCCAGCCCGGGCTGGACGGAGTTCAGCAGGCTGGATTTGCCCACCCCGCTGGGGCCTGCCAGGGCCGAGACTTTGCCGGTCAGGCGCTGGCGCAACTCGTCCACTCCCTGGCCGGTGTTGGCGCAGGCGTAGATGACCGGGTAGCCGATGGAGGGATAGAAACCGAACAACTCCTCTGCCTTCGCTCGCTCGACCAGGTCGATCTTGTTCGCGACGATCAGGGCCGGCAGCTTTTGCCTCTCGGAAATGACCAGGAACCGGTCCAGCATGCGCAGGCGGGGGAGCGGATGGGCGCAGGCGAAAACGAAGACCGCCTGGTCCGGGTTGGCCAGGATGACCTGCTGGTACACGCCCTGCGGACGGGGATCCAGCCGGACCAGGGAGCGGGACCGAGGCTCGACCGCCTCGATCATCCCGGTCCCATCGGACTGGAGCGAGACCCGCACGCGGTCCCCGACCGCGGCAATGTCGCCGACGTGCCTGCCTTGCTTGAGACGCCCGCGCAGGTGGCAAGTGAGCACCTGCCCGCCGGTCTCGACTGTGAAGAAGCCAGATTGGGAGCGGACGATCAGGCCGGGCCGGGTCTCAGGTGTCACGAGCTTTTCGGTTCCAGGTGCGGCCCACCTCTACGGCGTGGGGGTGGGAGTCGGCTGGGGGGCGCCGTAATCCGGGTTGATCACACCGAAGGTGGATTCCCACGGGTAGACGGTCTGGCCATGCCCGTTGAAATAGATCTCCATGACGCGCCGGAAGACCGGAGCCGCCCAGATTGCGCCTTCACCGCCGTTGTTGACGAGCACTGCCACGGCGATGTCGGGCTTGTCGGGATTATTCTCCATGCTGTAGCCGGCGAACCAGGCATGCGGGTCGGTGGAGCCACTCTCGGCGGTGCCGGTCTTGGCGGCCACGGGGATGCTGAACCCGACGAAGCGGGAATACGCCGTTCCCTTCGGGTCTTCGACGACGCTGCGCATTGCATTCTGGATGAGGGCCAGGTTTTCCTGGGAGATGGGCAGGGTGCCGTTCGCCTGGGGTTTGAAGACGTCGATTGGGTCGCCGGTGACCGGCTGGATCTTATCCACCAGCTGTGGGCGATAGAGCGTGCCGCCGTTCCCGATGGCGGCGATGAAGGCAGCCACCTGCAGAGGTGTGACCTGGATCTTGCCCTGTCCGATGGCGATGCTGGTGGCGTCGGTTCCGTCGGTCGGGGCGGCCGGGATGAAGCCCTCCGCTTCGGCCACCTGGCCGATGCCGGTGGCCTTCCCAAGACCGAAGGCGCGGGCCATGTCGGAGATCAGGTTCCCTTTTTGCTGGCTCCAGAGGGTGTAACCGATGTGATAGAACCAGGGATCGCAGGAACGCATCAGGCCTTGCGGGAGGGTCAGCATACCGCTGGGCGGCCAGGGCGGACAGGTATCGGTGTTATGGTCGGTCTTCCATTTTTGGCAGTCGGCCCAGGTCCAGTCATACAGGGTCGGGCCTCCGCTGGAGACGAGCTCGGTGTAGGTATACTGGCAATCCCAGGTGCTGTCGGCGGTGAAAACGCCGCTGTCCAGTGCGGTGGCCATGGTAATGGTCTTGAAGACCGAGCCAAGCGGGTACTGTCCCTGACTGGCCCGGTTGAAAGTCGGTTGGGCCGGGTCGTTGAGCATGCTGTCGAGGCTCCAGCGCCGGTTGTAATTGGCCGTATCGTACAGGTTCGGGTCGTAAGCCGGGGAGGAGACCATTGCCAGGACACGACCGGTGCTCATCTCCATGACGACGATGGCGCCCGGGAGCCCGTCCATGGCGGCCTGGGCCTGGGCCTGCAGGTCGCCGTCGATGGTCAGGTAGATCGAATCGGCCGGCTGCGAATCCACCTGCGCCAGGGCCGTCTCGAGCGTCCCGTCCTTGGCAGCGACGTAAAGGGTGGCGGCGTCGCGTCCGTGCAGGTAGCTCTCGCCCCATTTCTCGATCCCTTCCACGCCGACGCGCTCCGCCCCGCTGTACCCCTGACGGCGGTAGGAGTTGATGTTATCCTGCGAGATGAACAGGGTGTACCCGACGGCGTGCGGGGCCACATTGGGTTTGTAGAAGCGCGAGTTGTAAGGGTTCAACTGGACGCCGGCGAAATTGGCAATGCCCGATTTGTTGACGTCATCCACCGAGGCTTCCCCGACCGGGATATACAAGCCCGGGTTGGCGTAGTTTTCGTAGCTGGTCCGGATCGTCAACGGGCTGACGCCGGTCAGCCGCCCGATCAGGTTGTAGAGGGCGGAACTGGTATCGCCCGAGACGGCCCCGGAGACCAGGCCGATCGAGTCGATGTCTGCCTGGGTGGCGATGGCGTTGCCGTTGCGGTCGTAGATGTCGCCTCGGGCCGGGCTGGTGTGGTTGGCGACCAGGTGCTTTCCTCCCGCCAGTTCCGGCAGGATCAGGCTGTCGTCCCACTGGATGCGCCAGTCGCCATTCTCCAGCACCATGTTGGCGTTCATGTCCCGCTGGATGTCGCCGAAGAGAACGGTGTGATAGGTTAGGTTGAAAGCGATCTGAGCGGACTGCGGGTTGGTCAGCAGCGAGCGGACGCCGTACTCCATCTTGCTGACGCTCATGGCGTTCAGAGCGTCGGTATAGCGGCTGGCAAAATCCTTCTGGCTGATGGCGGCCTGGCTGGCCTGGGCCAGCATCCCGTACATGGTGGGATAGTCCTCCACCAGCATGGCATCCAGGTACGAACGCAGGGCGGCCTCAGCGCTCGGTGCAGGAGTAATGTGGATGGGTGAAGTCGGGAGACTGGAGGTCCCGGGACCGGCTATCCGCCCGCAGGCGGCGACCGTCGCCAGAACCAGCACCAGAATCAGGACGATCCAGCGGAAGGGTTTCATAAATTACCTTTCTATCAGCCGACGGTCTCCCCGCGCAAGACGGCCGGGGAAATGGGACAGGTGTAGTGCAGGGCGGACTGGCATTCGGCTGGCAGGTCGGTCCGCGAGGGGATGTTCAGTTTGCGCAGGCTGCGGGCCAGGTGACAGAGCGGTAAGCCCATTACGCTGGCGTAGCAGCCGGCCAGGGCTTCGACCGGGTGGAAACGCTCGTGCTGGATGGCGTAAGCGCCGGCTTTGTCGAGCGGATCCCCCGTGGCGACGTAGACGTCCACCTCCGCGTCGGCGTAGTTCCGCATGGGTACTTCCGTGACGCAGAGGTCCGTGACCAGGTTCCCATCCGACATCTTCAGCACGGCAATCCCGGTATAGACCTGGTGGGTCCGGCCGCGCAGGCGGTGGAGCATTTCCACTGCTTCGGCCATGTCCCTGGGCTTGCCCAGGATGGACTCGCCGTCCACCACGGCGGTGTCGGCCGCCAGGATGGTCAGGTCCTCGTGGGCGGCGGCGGCACATGCACGCGCCTTGCTCTCGGCCAGGCGCAGCACATACGTTCCCGGCGGTTCCCCGGGGATCTGGCTCTCGTCCACATCCGCCGGGCGGACGTGGAACATCCAGCCGCCCAGGGCCAACAGCTCCCGCCGCCGGGGGGAATTCGAGGCAAGTACCAGTAAGGGTTTGGTCACGGGCAGGATTCTAACACATCCACGCCTGCAGGCTGTGTAGGAAGGATGGTGGAGGCGGTCAGGGGATTCCGCCGAAGACCTGGCACTGGCGGGTTCGTCCGCCTCGTTGTAAAATGACCTCTGTCTAGACCTTTTTAATTTGGAGGCATTTTGTGAACGAACTGCTCGAACGAATTCGCCAGGATGGCAAGAATCTCGGCAACGGTATCCTCAAAGTGGACGGTTTCATCAACCATCAGGTCGACCCGGCCCTGATGGACGCCTGCGGCAAGGAACTGGCCAGCCGGTTTGCGAATGTCGGCGCCACCAAGGTGCTGACGGCGGAGATCTCAGGCATCGCCCCGGCCCTGACGACGGCCCGCTACCTGAACCTCCCGGTGGTCTATGCGCGCAAGACCAAGCCGATCACCATGCCCGACCAGGTCTTCCTGACCCTGGCCCCCTCCCACACCAAGGGGCGCATGGTCGAGCTGATCATCTCGCCTGAGTACCTGGCCGGCCACGAGAAGATCCTGATCATCGACGACTTCCTGGCCTCCGGGGCCACCATCATGGGCCTGGTCCGCCTCGCCCAGACGGCCGGGGCGACGGTGGTCGGGGTGGGGACGCTGATCGAAAAGACTTTCGAGGGCGGGCGCGAGATGCTCCGTCCACTCGGCATCCCGGTCCAGTCGCTGGTGTGCATCACATCCATGGACAAAGGCCAGGTCCAGTTCGGCGAGTGTGGATGAACCTGTTCTACCGGCTGGCGAATACGCCTCCGGGACGTTTCCTCATCGGTTGGATGTTTGCCCATATGAGTTTTGCCATCCCCGCCAAGCACCTGCGCGAGACGGATACCCTGTTGGCTTTTTGCCACCCGAAACCGGCTTATCCGTTCCACGTGATCATCCTCCCCAAAAAGGATATCCGTTCCTTTGCGGAGCTCGAACCGGGCGATCCCTTCCTGGCGGACCTGATCGCGACGGTCCAGAGCCTGATGGAGGAATATCACCTCCCCGGCTACCGGGTGATCGTCAACGCCGGGGAGTACCAGGAATTCCCGCATTTGCATTTCCACCTTATCTCCCATGATGTACGGGCGGGGCATGTCCCACCCCTACCAGAGAAATGAATCCATGCACAATACCATTGCCATCCTCGATTTCGGCTCCCAATATTCCCAACTGATCGCCCGGCGGGTGCGCGAGGCCCAGGTCTACTGCGAGCTCTTTCCGTGGGACGCCCCGGCCGAAAAGGTCATGGCACTCCAGCCGAAGGGATTCATCCTCTCCGGCGGGCCTATGTCGGTCTACGCCGAGGGCGCCCCGACCCTGCTGCCTTACGTGCTCGAGTCCGGGATGCCGATCCTGGGGCTGTGCTACGGCATGCAGCTCCTGGCCCACACCCTGGGCGGTGAGGTGGCCCATGCGGCCGAGCGGGAATACGGGCCGGCGGTCATCGAGCCGCTCATCCCCGGCACCATGCTGGACGCCATCCACGACGTCTGGATGTCACACGGCGACCGGATCACCCGGCTGCCGCCCGGCTTCATCGCCCTGGCGAAATCGGCCAACAGCCCGATCGCAGCCATGGGCGATTTCCAGCGCAAATACTTTGCCGTCCAGTTCCATCCCGAGGTCCGGCACACCCCAAATGGGGCCGAGCTGCTCAAACACTTTGCGGTCGACATCTGTGACTGTGCGCCCGACTGGACCCCGGCCTCGATCATCGAGGAGAGCGTGGCCCGGATCAAGGCCCAGGTCGGGGATGGGCGCGTCCTGGCGGCGGTCAGCGGCGGGGTGGATTCGTCGGTGGCTGCCGCCCTGGTCCATCAAGCCGTTGGCGACCAGCTGGTGGCGGTCTTCGTGGACACCGGCCTGCTGCGCAAGGACGAGCCCGAGCAGGTGGTACGGACCTTCCGCGGGCAGATGGGCGCCGAGCTGGTGGCGGTGGACGCCGCCGCCGAATTTTTCGAGGCCCTGAAGGGGGTGGCCGATCCGGAGCAGAAGCGCAAGATCGTCGGCGAGAAGTTCATTCGCATCTTCGAGCGCGAGTCGAAAAAAATCGGCGCACCGAAATTCCTGGTCCAGGGGACGATCTACCCCGACGTGGTCGAGTCGGCCGCCCCCGACCGGAACAAGGCCGCCAAGATCAAGTCGCACCACAACGTCGGCGGCCTGCCGAAGGAGATGGACCTGGTTTTGGTCGAGCCTTTGCGCTACCTGTTCAAGGACGAGGTCCGGGCGGTCGGCGAGGCCCTGGGTCTGCCGGAGGCAATGGTCTGGCGGCAGCCCTTCCCGGGTCCCGGGCTGACCGTGCGCTGCCTGGGCGAGGTGACCCCCGAGCGGGTGACCCGCCTGCGGGCGGCGGACGCCATCCTGCTGGAGGAGCTGTCGGCGGCCGGGTTGATGGGAAAGGGCGCCGAGACCTCGCAGGCTTTCGTCGCCCTCCTTCCGGTCCGTTCGGTGGGCGTGATGGGCGACGAGCGCACCTACCAGGAAGCCGCCGCCGTCCGGGCGGTCGTCACGGACGACTTCATGACCGCGGACTGGGTGCGCCTGCCCTACGACCTGCTGGCGAAGGTGGCGAATCGTATCGTGAACGAAGTGCAGGGAATCAACCGGGTGGTGTATGATATTACCAGCAAGCCGCCCGCGACGATCGAATGGGAGTAGGAGGAGACGAGATGAACATTGGAGGGGTGTTTACTACCAGCTGGAAAATATTCTGGAGGCATAAAATCCTTTGGGTCATTGGGATAACCCCTCCTCTGTTTTACGCGATCGTTGTCCTGGGAACCTCTTTTCTCGATCCAGACCGGCTATTTTCGGCCTTGAACAATTCGTGGCCCAATTTCTATGGAGCCATCCTGGTAGTGGGGATTGGTGTGGTCTTCTTGGCGATTTATGCACTTGCATCAGTTCTGGCGGCTACCACAATCGTGCGAGGAACCTGCCTGGCCGACCAAGGGATCGAAACGTTCACCTTCGTTGATCTGTTCCGGGGAAGCAGGGATAATTTTTGGAAGGTGATTGGCTTGTATGCGATCTTCGGGGGAGCCTTCCTGCTAGTCGTTGGGGCGCTGTGGGCGTTGGCTTTTCTGGTTGTGATCGCCTCGATGGGAGTGGGCCTGCTCTGCCTGATCCCATTATTCTTTTTATTGCTTCCCGTCAACATGCTCGGAGCAGCATTCCTGGAACTGGCGAAGGCCGCCGTTGTCGCCGACGGCCTGGGGATCGGCGCTGCCTTGAAGCGGGCCTGGGGCCTGTTCGGACAAAATTTCTGGAACATCGTCCTGGTTGCTGTCATCCTGGATGTCGGGATGTATGTGTTTTCGTTTATTTTAATTCTCCCGTTATATGCCCTCATGTTCATCCCGCTCTGGGCGCAACTGGGCCAGGACGGAATGCAAGTGCAGGACCCTGCAAGCAACATGTTCTCATCGATGCGCTGGATATACCTGATTGTGATGCCATTCTATATGGTCATCGTGGGAATCTTGCAGACTTTCCTCCGGACGACCTGGGCGGCTACCTATCTGCGCCTGGTCTCTGCATCCTCGCCGGTCCAGCCGCTGGCCCCGGCTGTTGCTGAACCTGGCTGAGTGTGCAAGTGGACGTCCGCCCATGCTTTTCAGTGGAAAGCCGGGCAATCCGACAGATGGATATCCCGATTGCCCGGAATTGCGATAAGATAATATATATACGATCCTAAATAGGTTGGTAGAATGTGTGATTGGAGATTGAAAGATGACTGACCAGACGAAATCCCAGGTCCCGCAACTGCCCGAACCCCGCCGGCCGATCCCGCCTTCCCCGATCCACCCGCTGGCGGCGATCGCCACGCTGGCCCTGGACTATGTCTTTACGTTGATCGAGATCCCGGAGACTCTCACGTTCACCCCTCTGATCCTGGGGACCATGTTGGTGACCGGGACGCTGGGATTCGCGGCTGTGACGCTCGTCCAGCACTACCTCGCCAAGGACAAGTGGGGGCCGGCGGTCGCGAAGGGCGTAGTCATGGGGATCGTGGCGGGCGTCCCCTACTCGGTGGCCGGGACGGCGGTGGGCATCCCCCTGCTGGCCTGGGCCGGACTGCACGAGATGATCCGCCTCCCCGGGCAAAAGGCAAAACCCGACCAGTTGCCCGCCGATGACGAGATCGTCGACGCGGAAGTCAAGGAAGTAAAATAAAACTCATTCGTCGTTCGGGAGGAAATCATGGATTACGGTGATATTCTCGGTCGCGCTTGGCGGATCGTCTGGAAGCATAAGGCACTCTGGCTGGTGAGCATGCTCCCGGGGTTGGCTACGCTGTTCTCCGTCCCAACCACGTTCATATTCAATCCCACGGTTGCCCCTGTCCTGTCCAACTCGTTGTCTTCGATTTCCGGACAAACATGGTTTCCCCTGATCGGCTCGTTTGTCAATATCGTCATCCTGATTCTGATGATCCCTTTCAGTATCATTGCCTTGTCGACTGTGATAAAAGGCGTCGCGCGGGCGGAAGCCGGGACCGAGAAATTGCCTCTGGGCGAATTGCTCAAGGATTCTCTCCCCTATTTCTGGCGGATCCTTGGGTTGATGCTCATGACAATCGTTGCTTATTTCATCGTGATTGTGGGGATCGAACTGATCAGCCTGGTTTTGGCAGTGATCACGCTGGGAATTGGGCTCCTGTGCATTTTGCCTCTTCTTCTGCTCCTCATCCCCGGATTCTATCTGGCTTATGCGCTCCTGGACCTTTCCTACGGGGCGATCGTCGTCGATAACCTGGGCGTTTTTGCCGGCCTGGGGCGCGGCTGGGAGATCATGAAGAAGAACTTTTGGCCAGTCGTTCTAATTACGCTTATCGTTTACGTTGGAATGGGAATATTGATCGGCATTCTGCTGGTCCCATTATTTTTCCCCTTATTCTTCGTCATGTTCAGCGCCACGTCGCAGGCCGCCGCTTCGCGGAGTGTCGTGCTGGGGTCGTTGGGCTGCGTCGTCGCCTTCCTGCCTTTCTATATTGTGCTAATGGGAGCGGTCACGGCGTACATGCGTTCCATCTGGACCCTGACTTACCTGCGCCTCTCCCCACAAACTTCAACTCCCGTCCCAGTTGCCGTGGAGAATGCGTAAGACTCTTTCGCTGGTCCTCCTGGTCGTCTTTTTGAGTCTCGCGGGGCAGGCCTCGCCGGCCCACGCCCAGACCCAGATCACAGCGCGCATCAGCCTGTACTCCCTGCAGATCGGCGATTTCCCGACCATGACCGCCGGGCTGGATGTCTTCGACTCGGCCGGCAACCCGGTCCCCGGCCTGAAAGCCGACGCCATCACCCTCCTGGAGGACGACCAGCCGCGGCCGCTTACGGCCCTGGACGACCTGCCGGTGGGTGTCCAGTTTGCCCTGGCCTTCGACCCCGGTCCGGCCTTCGCCTTCCAGGACCTGCACGGGTCGAAGCGCTACGACAAGCTCTACCAGGTCCTGAAGGACTGGGCCGACACCCACTCCGACGCGCTGGGCGACGATCTGAGCCTCATCCCCACCGAAGGGACCGTTTCGGCCCATGTCGCCGACAGCGCGGCCTTTTCGCAGGCCCTGACGGATTATTCCCCGTCCCTGGCGCGCATCACCCCCAGCCTGAGCACGCTCTCCCAGGCCCTGGATGCCGTCTCCGACAAGGCTCCCCAGGATGGGATGAAGCGGGTCGTCCTGTTCGTCACCTCGCCTCCCGGCCCGGATGCCCTGCCCACCCTGGATGGCTTGACCAAGCGCGCCCTCGACCAGCAGGTGCGCGTCATCGTTTGGATCGTGGCATCCAAGGATTCCTTCTCCACCGCCCCCGCCCAGGCGCTTGAGAACCTTGCCACCACGACGGGCGGACAATACCTCCTGTTCTCCGGCGTGGAACCCCTGCCCGGCCTGGAAACCTACCTAGCCCCACTGCGGCACACGTACCGGCTAACCTATAACTCCACCCTCCTGGCCTCCGGCAGCCACAGCCTGGTGGCCCAGACCAACCTGAACGGCGCGACCCTTACCTCGGCCGCCCTCGCTTTCCAGCTGAACATCCAGCCGCCCAACCCGATCCTGGTCTCGCCTCCGGACCAGATCGTCCGGTCGGCGCCGGACCAGAATACCACCGACCTGGCGGCCTTCCTCCCGGCCAAACAGGAGATCGACATGCTGGTCGAGTTCCCGGATGGCCGCAAGCGCCCGCTGGTGCGCACGGCCCTTTACGTGGACAACGTCAAAGTGGCCGAGAACACGGCCGAGCCGTTCGACAAATTCAGCTGGGACCTGAGCGGCTACACTGTCAGCGGCGAGCACATCCTGCAGGTGGAGGCGATGGATTCCTTCGGCTTGAGCAAGACCAGCCTGGGCGTCCCGGTGACGGTCACGGTCATCCAGCCGAAGCGCGGCCTGCTGCCTTTCCTGGCCCATAACAGCCTGTGGGTGGCCGGCGGAGCCGTCCTGGTCGCCGGGGCCGTCTTGGGGGTGATCCTCGCCTCCGGGCGGAGGCGCCGCACGAAGCGACCGCCCCGACGGCGGGTCAGCCAGGATCCGCTCACCCAGCCGGTGACGAGCGAACCGGCCCGCCGCGGCCCGCGCCTGCCCTGGTCCCGCCCGGTCAAACCGTCCGAGGCGTACCTGGTGCGACTGAAAGAGAATGGCGAACCGGTTACCGCCCCTCCCATCCCGGTCCTTGTCCCGGAGATGGTCTTCGGCTCGGACCCGATCCACGCCAACCGCGTCCTCGACGACGCCTCCGTGTCGCCCCTGCACGCTCGCCTCCGCCAGGATGGCGCCGATTACCTGCTCTCGGACGAAAAATCCACCGCCGGGACCTGGGTCAATTTCGAGCAATTGATCGGGTCCCGCCGCCTGCAACACGGCGACGTCATCCATATTGGCCGGCTCATGTACCGCTTTATGCTGCGCAAGCCGCCCGAACCGGCCGTTCCGAAAGTCACCCGCACGAAAAAATGATCCGCACGAAACGCGCCCACCTGCACGTCACCGCCATTTCCCACCCGGGGATGGCTGGCCGCGAGAACGAAGATCGTTTTGGCGTCGCCTCCTTCCGCCTGGGGGAGGAAGAGAGCACCAAGTCGGTTTTCGCCATCGTCTCGGATGGGATCGGCGGGCACCGGGCCGGGGAGGTCGCCGCTGAGATGGCGGTGGAGACCATCAGCCATATGGTCGCCCAGTCCGATGGACACAATCCATTGGAGACTCTCGACCAGGCCATCCAGGTGACCAGCGATTCGATCGCCGCCCGTGCCAAGGACGACACCCAGCGCCTCGGGATGGGCACCACCTGCGCCTGCGCCTGGGTCATCGGCAAGAAATTGTTCACCGCATCGGTGGGGGACTCGCGCATCTACCTGCTGCGCAACGGCAGCCTGATGCAGCTGACCGTCGACCATACCTGGGTGCAGGAGGCCGTGGAAAAAGGCATCCTGCAGCCCGAGGACGCCCGCAACCATCCCAACATTCACGTCATCCGCCGCTACCTGGGTTCGCCCAAGACGCCCCAGGCCGATACGCGCATGCGCCTGGCCAAGGACGAGAGCGACACCCAATCGCGCTCCCACCAGGGGCTGCGCCTTCTCCCCGGCGACCTGTTGCTGTTGTGCACCGACGGGTTGACGGATGTGGTCACCGACGACGAGATCGAGCCGACTGTTCGTGGCAAGGAATTGGAAGCCGCCGCCCAGGCCCTGATCGACCTGGCCTGCTCCCGGGATGCCCAGGATAACCTGACCGTGGTGTTGATGCTGGTCCCGTGGGGGAAGAACCCGCCCAAAAAGAAGAGCAAATTCTGGAAATGGGCGCTGATCGGGCTGGCCGCCCTGCTGGGGTTGGCGGCAGTCATTGCCGGGGCCACCTGGATCGTTTTCCGGTTCGTCCTGCCTCCTGTTCATTGATCCCTTCGAGGAAAAGCACATGCGATTCGGCATCATGGAAATGCAGCTCGAAGCGCTTGTCCCGCCGGGCCTTCCGCCCGAGCAGATCATGGCGAGCGTGATGAATTTCGACCATACCGGGCTGGTAAAAGGGCTGGCCGATCGAGGTTTCAACCCGATCGAGCTGGGCGGCGACCTGGGCATGTTCCTTCCGGGCGTCTTCGGCCCCGAATCGGTCGCGAAGCTGGCCGCCCTCAAGGTGGACGGCCTGGCTTACACCCTGCACCTGCCGCTCTGGTCGGTGGAACCTTCCACCCCGCTGTCGCCGGTCCGCAAAGGCTCGGTGGAAGCGGTGGTGCAGGCCATCCAGGCGACCCGCCCAGTCGTCCCGGAGGTCTACGTGCTGCACGCCACGGGGGCGCTGGCGGCGGAGTTCTACAACATGAAGATTTCCGAGATGGCCCGCCTGCTGCTCCTGCGCCAGTTCCAGAATGGGGCCCGCGAAAGCATCCGAACCATCCTGGCCGATACCGGCATCCCGTCCCGCAAACTGGCCGTCGAGACCATCGAATTTCCCCTCGACCTGACCCTGGAGCTGGCCGAGGAATTCGACCTCTCTGTCTGCCTGGATACCGGTCACGTGCTGGCTGGTTTCCCCGGCTGGTATGACTTCTTCGAAGTGGTGGAAAAGCTCCTGCCGCGCCTGGCGGAGGTCCATCTGCACGACTGCAAAAAGATGCCGCCGGGGGTCCGCGGTTACGGCGAGGACCACAAACCGCTTGGCCAGGGCAACCTGGACCTTGGCCGGTTCCTCGACCGGCTGGACAAAGCCGGTTTCACCGGCCCGCTGGTCTTCGAGTTGAAAGTGGACGAAGCGCTGGAATCCCTGAAAGTCGTCGAATCGATCCGGCCGCAATACTTGAAAGCCGGGTGAGTGGATCATCCCAGAGGAGACACCATGAAAAAAATATCCTTCCTGCGCATGCTGGTCATCAGCCTGCTGGGCTTCGCCCTGACCTTTTCCTCCAACATTCAGGACCCGCCGCTGATGACCTTCAAAGTCCGCCAGCTGGCGCCGAACCTGCCCAACACGGTCATGGGAATCCTTGGCTTCGTCGGTTTGCTGGTGGCGATGGCGGTCCAGCCGATCGTGGGTGTATTCTCGGACCGGGCCAGGACGAAACTTGGCCGGCGCCTGCCCTTCCTGATCGGCGGGGCGGTCCTGATTGCCGCCTCGCTGTTCCTGCTGGTCGCCGCACCGACGCTCTGGGTCCTGCTTCTGGGTGTGATCCTGATCCAGTTCTCCTCCAACATCCTGCAGGGGCCCTGGCAGGCGCTCATCCCGGACCTGGTGCCCGAGTCGCAGCGCGGACAGGCATCCAGCCTCAAAGGAGTGATGGATATCCTTGCCCTGGTGGTGGGCGGATTGGTGGCCGGGAAGATCCTCAGCGCCGGGATCGCCCGGTGGGGCAATGCCGGCGTCTACTTTGCCGCAGCCGTCCCGGCGGTGGTCTTTTTCGTATTCGTGATTTTCACTGCAATCTGGGCGGGCGAGAAAGCCGATGCGGCCGCGACCGGGGAGCCGGTCGTGACCAAGTCCGTGGGCGAGGCGCTCAAAGGCGCCTTCTACGTCAACTTCCGGGAGAACCGCATCTTCGGTTGGTGGTTCGCCAACCGCATCCTGTTCTGGGGTTCATTTATCGCCATCAATACGTTCCTGATCAATTACCTGATGGACGTCATCCACATGACCCAGGGGGACGCCCAGTCCTTCTACGGCAACCTGAAACTGATCCTGGGCGGGGCGCTGATCGTGCTGGCGTTGATCTCGGGCTGGCTCTCCGACCGGATCGGGCGCAAGCCGATCATGCTTGCTTCAGGGTTGGTCGCTTTTGCCGGGGCGTTCTTCCTGCTCTTCGTGCGCTCCCACACGCTGATCACCGTGGCCGGAGCGATCATCGGCATGGGCATCGGCGCCTTTATCACTGTCTCCTGGGCCTTGGCGACGGATATCGTCCCGCGGGCGGAAGCTGCCCGCTACATGGGAATTGCCAACATCGCCACGTGCATCGGCTCGGGGGTGGCCCGCCTGTTGGGTGGAGTGTTGATCGACCCGATCAACAAGGCGCTCGGCTCGAGCACCTCCGGTTATCTGCTGCTCTTTGCCCTGTCGACCCTTTGTTTCCTGGCGAGCGCGCTGGTCATCATCCCCTTGCCGAACAAGCGGGCGCACCCCGCAGCATAAGAGCCAGGCCGGGCATCGAGAGAGGCCCGGCTTTTTGGTTCCTGGACTATAATAACCGGCTGACGAAGGAATTCATCTTACAGGAGAAAAGCAATGCGAAAGTCCGTCCTATTTTCCGTCGTGGCCTTCCTGCTGATTTGGACCAGCGCCTGCAGCTCCCAGGTGGCCCCCCCTGCGAATGCGCTGTTCTTCGATGATTTCAAGCAAGCCAGCAGCAATTGGCCCCGCATCCAGAACGATGCAGGCATCAGCGATTTTGCCAACGGCTATTACCACATATTCGTAAAGGATCCGGGAACCCTGATCCTGGCCAAACTGGATAAGGTTTTTCAAGCGGATGTCAGCATCGAAGTGGATGCCCGGAAGCTAGGCGGCACGGACGATAATTATTATGGGATCTTGTGCCATTATCAGGATCCCGACAACTACTATATGCTCCTGATCACCAGTGACGGATACTCGGGGATCGCCATGCGCCAGGGCGGACTCGATTCAATGATCTCACCGGCCCTCAAGTTCCTGAAAATGAACGGAATTAAAACAGGCCGGGGAGTCAATCACATCCGGGCGGACTGCGTGGGCGACAAAATGGCCCTCTTTGTGAACGGCAAGCAGGTATCCCTGGCCTATAGCAAAAGCATTACCGGCGGGAGCACCGGCTTGGTCGTGCGTTCGGGCATGTATCTGGGCGACACGGATGTCCGCTTCGATAATTTCACCGTCCTGCCTCCCCTGGCAGAACCGTAGCATCGTTCGATATAGAATGAGACCGGAGCTTGGCAAAGCCCCGGTCTTTTTTGTTCGGGCAAGGCCGCAATCCGGAATTTCCTCCGAAGCGATGCGCAAACTTATGCGTGTTTGACCTTCTGCCTGAAAAGGCGTATCCCTTGCCTGGCCGAAAAGAAGAGCAGCAGGCCCAATTCTGCGATCAGGAGGATCAAGCTGATCCAGTCGAGGACCCGTTGTGCGAGGGGCAACTTCCAATTGGTTTGACGCCGGTTGATGAATTTGGTGAAGTTCGCCTGGTCGGAAGCCGAAATCCTTGCGAATGGACTTGTCCCATTTGCGGCCGGATAAACATATCCGGTGGGGTTGATCAGGTTGTAGCTGCCATTTGTAATATCGGAGACAGGACCTGCGTGGAGCGTTTCCAGGTATTGGCTATCGAACGATTTGAACAGGGGTTCGTAAGGATCCTTCAAATTCGTGGCATCGTCCTCGAATACTTCCCATGGATTTGCATCGGGAATCACCGTCTCCACGGGGAAAGTATTCCCTTGCTTGCGGATTGCCGGGTAAACCGGCAGGACCTCACGGATGTCGAAGATGCGTTGTTGGAGATCGATGGGAATTTTATAATAGATCCACATGGAGAACAGGGCCAGGCAATCCAGGAGCAGGAAAGCTGCGAAAACGTCCAGCCGATGCTTCCAATTTTTCGTCCAATTATGGAAAATCGCCGCGCCGGTGATCGCCAGGGGGTAAATAAAGACGGCCGTAAAGCGGACGTTTACGCGCAGCGACTTCAGGATGGGGAGGTCATGAAGAGTCGGGTATACCAATCCTTTTGCCAGTGTAAATTCGACGACCAGCCAAACGAGCAGGACCAGGCAAATTTCTGCGATCAGCCTCTTTTTGTCGAAGGGCTGCTTCGTTTTCTTCCTGCGGAACAAGGCCGATGCCATCCCGCCGACCAGTAAAAGCAGCAGGGCCGGCGAGAGGCTGATATCCAGTTCCCACATTCCATAGGGCGATCCCGAAATTCTCCCCAACTGCCCGGCAAACTCTGTGGCTACGCCCTGGATGGTGCCGCCTTCGAATAGAACATGGAACGGGATGATCGTCATTGAACCGAGCAATTGATAGACCATGCCGACCAATCCGGTCAGCCAATCGGTAGTGTATCGATCGCTGGCGGTCCGGGGTGAAAATGCCAGCAGGGAGCTGATCGCATAGAGTTTGGACCCGCACAGAAGAAGCGAAAGGACCACCCCCCATAGGATTGTAGCGACTAAATGTCTGGCATCGAACAAAGAAGGCTTGATCAAGTAAACGATCGGCAGGGTGAGCAATATCGAGAAGGAAAACGAAACGATGATTTCAAAACTGCCGGCGTAGATCAACAGGGCCGTCAAAAGCGATAAGATCAACCCTCCCAGCCAACTGGGCAATCTGCGGCTGAAAAGGGCCACCAGGATGATCCCAAGCAGGGGAAATGTTTGAAATGTAACGTGTCCCACGACCATATGTTGGATGAAGAAACCGTTCGCGATGCAGAATGCCGCCCCAAGGATGCTTGCAAAGGGATTCAATTCCAATCGCCGGTTCAGAAAAAAATACAGGGCGAGAAAACCGGCCGCGATATAGATGACCATCGATAAACGCACTGCCCGCCAGGGATCGAAGAACCAGACAAGAAGTTGGGGAAGGGAGTATTCGATATCCTGAGGATTGGGGTAGACGGGCTCCCCACCGGCGAAGCTGGGGGTATACCAGTGAACGCTTAGGCCATTGATCCTCTGAAATAGATAATTATCGATCAGGTGGGGGATGAAATACCTGTAATCGTGGCCGACAATGGGAGCCGAACTGCTGACATATCGGAAAAAGAAGGATCCGATCACAAGAATGTTGACAACGATCAGGGCGAGTATCAGGAAAGATGTTTTTTTCATTGCGAACCTCTAAAATGGGTAAAGAAGCTGCTCACTGATCAGGCCAGGGCAGGCGGGATTCAAACCAAACATGCCAGCAGCCCCCCTGGCTCCGGATCAGATCCACTCGAGTCATTTGTTTACTAGTAAATGTTTATTTCTTCGTTTTTTTCTTTCCCCCATGGAAAGCTGGGGCCGTGATGACGCAGATCGTACACAGGCGCTCGTCCAGCAAGCGGACGCGCAGGCGCTCGTCGATCGATTCGAGCATGTCCACCGCCACG